>CAJKHY010000004.1 GCA_905199855.1 uncultured Clostridium sp. | reverse complement strand
ATCAACATCATGTTTGAAGGATTAAAGCTATACATAAAAGACAATTTTGCATAAAACAAGGCTAAAGAATTAAAACAGCATAGCAAAAATGAAACAACAAAAAAATTCGGCAGCACCTGTCGAAAACATCTACTATGAAGAAGATTATCAAATCTCTTTATATGTAGATAACGCATCTCTGCGAGGAGGTGTAAATAAAAAATGTAAAGTATCTTTAAAATATTAGTTTTTTTTGGTATAATGTTAATAGGTATGGTGAAAAAATGGAAAATATAATACAAAAAATATACGATTATACATTAGAAGAAATCATGGGAGATAGATTTGGCAGATATTCTAAATACATTATTCAAGATAGAGCCATCCCTGATGTTAGAGATGGATTAAAGCCTGTACAAAGAAGGATTTTATATGCCATGTATAGAACCAAAAAAACATATGATAAAGATTACTATAAAAGTGCGTCAACTGTTGGAGAAGTAATTGGTAAATATCATCCGCACGGGGACTCATCAATTTATGAAGCAATGGTTAGAATGAGTCAACCATGGAAAATGCGTATTCCACATATTGATATGCATGGTAACAACGGTTCTATCGATGGTGATGGAGCTGCGGCAATGCGTTACACTGAAGCAAGATTATCCAAATTAAGTGGTGAGTTACTACGTGATATTGACAAAAACACAATTGCATTTGCCCCAAACTTTGACGATAAAGAACTAGAACCAACTGTTTTGCCCGCAAGATACCCTAACCTTCTTGTCAATGGAGCCATGGGTATCTCGGCAGGATATGCAACAAACATTCCTCCACATAATTTAGGAGAAGTAATTGATGCAACAATATACCGCATAGATAACCCTAATTGTCGATTAGAAACAATTATGAATATTGTAAAAGGACCAGATTTTCCTACTGGAGGCATTATTGAAGGTATTGATGGTATTAGAAGTGCTTATGAAACAGGAAAAGGTAAAATCATAGTTAAAGCTAAAACAAAAATTGAAAAAAACAAAATAATTGTTACAGAAATACCTTATGATGTATTCAAAATTAATATTGTAAGAAAAATTGATGAAATAAGAATTGATAAAAAAATCGATGGCATTATTGAGGTTCGCGATGAAACAGATAAAGATGGATTACAAATAACCATAGAACTAAAAAAAGACGCAAACCCTGAACTTATTTTAGCATATCTATTTAAAAACACCGAACTTCAAACAACATATAATTTTAATATGCTAGCTATAGTAGATAGGAGACCTCAATTATTTGGTATTCTAGGTATACTTGATGCTTACATTAGACACCAAAAAGAAATAGTATATAAAAGAAGCGAGTTTGATTTAGCTCATGCTAAAGCTAGATATCATATTGTAGAAGGATTAATAAAAGCAGTATCTATTTTAGATGAAGTCATTAAAACCATAAGAGTTAGTAAAAATAAAGCTGATTCCAAAGAAAATTTAATGATTAAGTTTGACTTCACCGAAGAACAAGCCGAGGCCATTGTAACTTTACAATTATATAGATTAAGTAATACCGATATTGTGTTACTTGAAGAAGAACAAGCAAACCTAACAAAAATAATTAATTATTTAGAAGAAATAATTAAAGATGAGGGTAAATTAATGAGCGTAATTAAAGAAGAATTAAGACGAATAAAAAAAGAATACACCCTTCCAAGATTAACAGAAATTAAAGAAAGAGTAGAAGAAATTAAAATAGACAACACATTAATGCTACCTAAAGAAGATGTCTATGTTGTTTTAACTAACCAAGGCTATATAAAAAGGGTATCATCTCGTGGCTATCTATCCAATAATGGTGAAGAAACCCAACTTAAAGAAA
The DNA here is from genome assembly GCA_905199855.1 of uncultured Clostridium sp. Taxonomy (GTDB): domain Bacteria; phylum Bacillota_I; class Bacilli_A; order RF39; family UBA660; genus CAG-762. The sequence goes on along the minus strand of CAJKHY010000004.1, from coordinate 66,346 downwards.
ATGATTATGTTATAGGATTATATAGTATTAACACCTTGGATACTATCTTATTATTTACAAATCTTGGTAATTATCTCTATATACCAGTATATGAAATTCCTGATGCAAAATGGAAAGATTTAGGCAAACACGTAAGTAACATCATCTCACTTGGCAGTGAAGAAAAAGTTATCAAAGGTATGCCCGTATACGATTTTAATGCGCCTATATATATCACTTCATTCAGCAAAAATGGTATGGTAAAAAGGACAAAATTAAATGAATTTAAAGTTCAAAGATACTCTAAGCCAATCAATATGATGAAATTAAAAGACAAGGACGAAATTATTAATGTATCTTATGATAATAAAGAAAACATTTTTATAGCAACCCAAAATGGTTATGGCTTATGGTATAAAACAAATGAAGTATCTCCAGTAGGTATCAAAGCAGCAGGAGTAAAATCAATTAACCTTAAAAATGATACAGTTGTAAGTGGAGAACTATTTGATAACACAACTTACATCTCAATAATCACTGATAAAGGCACTGCAAAAAGATTAAAGTTTGAAGAATTAGAGCAGGGAACAAGAGCAAACCGTGGAACCCTACTCATGAAAGAAATTAAAAGCAATCCTAGTAAAATTGTAAATATTTATCTTCTTTCAGGCAAAGAAAACCTTGGCATAGTTACAGACAATTATATCAAATACATTAAAATAAACGATATTGCTATCATGGATCGCTTCAGCAATGGCAGTTACATTGTAAAAGATAAAATAAATGCCACCTTCAAATTATGCGATCTAATAACCAAAGACTCTTTCACTAAAAAAGAAGAAAAAGATTTAGAAGAACCGCAAAAAGAAGTTTCGCTTGAAGAAGTGGATAGTAAAATGTTTACTATTGATGATATATTAAAAAATATAAATAAAAAATAAATATAATATGAGGGTATTATGAATTATTTAAAACAATTATTATCTAGTTTAAAATGCTTAATTTATATTTTAATTGAAATGGCATTGGTATTTTTAATAACATTCCTTTATGCATGTTATAACCAAGAAAGACTAGAATATTATATTATCAATCACATAAGTATTATCAGCATTGCAATTAATATTATTCTAATCATTTTCCTAATAAAAAAATATCACATCAAAATAAATTCCCCCAACTTAAAAAGGAACTACCCATATATCTATTTTGTTATCTCATTTACAGTATTCTTTAACTTACTTACTATTTTAAATGGCAAAGTTATTTCAAACAAATATAGCATTTATATCCTAATTATTTCAACCTGTATAATAGGTCCAATATTAGAAGAAATTATATTTAGAAAATTATTATGTGATAGCCTCAGTAAATTCAATGACAAAAAAAACACAATATTAATCAGTAGCCTTATTTTTTCAGCCATGCACCTTGATTTAATCAAATCTTCATATGCATTTATTGTAGGTTTAATATATGGCACATTATATCAAAAAAACAAAAACATAATAGATTCGATTGTAGCTCACACAACCTCAAACCTAATCGTACTATTAATTCATAACTTTGATAAAACAGCTTTTATCTTAAGCATCTTCTGTATGTTAATAAGTATAATCACGATATTAATATCACCACACCCACCAAAAAAACTTGCAAAATTATGAGTTCATGATATAATTATTATTATTACAAAATAAAAGGAAGTGTATCATGAAAAAAATATTAGTAATAATATTTACCTGTATGCTTTTATGTGGCTGTGAAAACAAAGAAGCATATAAAGAACAATATATTAACTATAAAAAACAATTATTTTCTTCAAATATGTTCACAAATGATGAAAATCTACCATTAAAAATCAATATTAATTTAAAAAAAGAAAAATCATTCATTAATTACAATATAATCATAAGTGACGCCACAGAAGATCTAAATGAAATGCAAGTATTAGTAGTTCATAATCAAATAACTAATGAAGTATATCCATCACTTGGCATATTTAATGAAAAAGGTAATTTAAAACCTAATGACAATTCTAAATTAGAATTAAATGGTTCCTTTGAAACTAACAAAGATATTGAAGAAGTTGTAGTTAGTTTTAAATTTGTAATCAAGTATACCGATAGTGAAGGAATAAAAAAAATTATCTATTATAAAACGACAAAATAATTATTAACTATATTTTATTATTAATATGGTGATAAAATGAAAGTAAAAGTATTTGATGAATCACATGAGAAAGATTTAGAAGAAAGCATTAATAATTTTCTAAAAGAAGAAATCGAAGTCATTGATATAAAATTTGATGTCAGTGCTTCCGTCTTTGGTGAAGAACAAATATATTGCTTCTCAGCTCTTGTGATGTATAAATAGTAAGGAAGTGTTTTAAGCGTGCGCACAAAAAAAATAGCATTAAATATGTTTTTTGATATTATGCCATATCTTTTAATCGGGGTAGTAGGATTAATCAAAGTAAATTACCTTATTAAATATATTGGCGATGTAGGAAATGGTTACTACCAATTTATTACCCAGTTAATTTCCTATGTCTTTCTAGCCCAAGCGGGTTTTTCCGAAGCTGTTACCTATAGCCTGTACAAACCCTTTGCAGAAAAGAATAAAAATAACGTTAACCGTATTTATTCAGGAGCAAGATATATTTACAAGATAATTGGCTCAATTATCTTAGGAATAATCTTCTTAGTAAGTTTAGGGCTATTCATTTACTACAATAATGACCCTTATCGCAACTCAGCACTAATATGCTTTATTGTCATATCAACTTCATATTTAATAGCCTATTTTGGGAAAACACAAACTTACGGAGCCGTCCTTATGGCAAACCAAGAAAAATACATCCACTCCATTGTCAATAACTTCATGAAACTTCTATGCGATATCCTAACAATATTTGTTATAGTTAAATTTAGAAGCCTTGAATCAATAGCAGTTTTAATCTTAATAATTAAAATACTTGAAGAAATAGTCATGCGCATCGTTGTTAAAAAAAGATATAACTGGTTAAAAGAAGTAAGCGATAGAAATACCTCCATGGCAAAAATGACTAAAGACCTTATTTGGTCCCAAGTAGGCTATTTAGTTTTAAACAATGTTGATGCCGTTCTAATTATGTTTTTTGTAGGACCAGTCGCAGTTAGCATATATACGTCATATAACTTCATATTAAGATACCTAGAAGAAATAACATCACGTGTCAACTGGGCATCAGTATCATCATTTGGTAATGTTTTTGCCAAAAAAGAAGATAAAAGAGCATATAGTTTATTTAAAGAATTACAAGCCTTATTTATAATTATAGCAATATCAATATGTTTAACATTTGCCCTTGGTATTAGAAGTTTTATCATGGTATGGATTAAAGACATTAATTATATATTAAGTTACAAAACAGTATTCTTATTCACCATGAGCCTATTTATGATAGTCATATATTATCCACTTTTATCTATTATTGATGCTAATGGATTATTCAAAGATAACAAAAAACACACTTTACTATGTGCCATAACAAACGTCGTATTATCAATTGTTCTAATCCAAATTTATAAAATAGATGGTGTATTAATAGGAACAATAATTGCATTTGTATTAAATATTTTTCTAAAATGCCGTTTATTAAAAACAAAAATATTTAAAAATATTAGTCTTCTCAAATTTCTATCCCCATATATCATTGCCACGTTTATCTTTGTTATATTAGGATACCTTGCTATGTATATAGAACCATATTTATTATTTAATATAAATAATATCTTTATATGCATCGTAATTTTAGGACTAATCTTTATCTTCACAACAACCATAACATTTACCATTATGTATACGATTAGCCCATATGTTGTTAACCTAGTAGAAAGATTAAAAAACTTAATCAAACGACCTAAAATAAGTAATAATTAAAATAACAAAAATTTACAAAAATATATGTCAAATATACTTGATATATATTTTTTTTTATGTATAATAAATAGACAAGTGAAGGAGGTAATTACTAAAATATTTATTATTTAAGTTATTATCTCCTACTTTCATTTTTATATAGATTTGAGGTGCATCAAGAATGGTTAAAACAAACCTACCAATAATATTTTTAAGAGATGTTGTGTTACTTCCCAACAATGAACTTCGCATTGAAATCAACAATGAAAGAGATAAAAATATTCTAGGTAATGCGGAACTAAATCATGATGGGCATATTTTACTCATTAACATGATAGATCCATTAGAAGAAAAACCATCTCTAAATGAGCTTACCAAAATAGCCATCCTTGGTCGCATTAAATCTAAAATTGAATTACCAAACGGTATCGTTAGATTAGTTATCATCGGTATTGAAAGAGTCCAAATATTAAACTATATTGAAAATGAAAGAAAGGAACTTGAAGCATTTGTTACGCCAACTGAAAATTATGAATATGATGAGTTCGAAGCAAGTGCCTTAAGAAGAATCCTATTTAGAGACTTAAACAACTATATTGAAATATCATCCATGATGAGTAACAGTGTTCTCGGCAGAACGAATGGTATTAAAAATATTAACATCTTAAGTGATATAATTGCCTATGAACTACAAATACCATACAACGAAAAAATAAAATACATTGATATTATCAATCCCATGGTTCGTACCAGAATGGTTATCGAAGATATAAACAAAGAAATAGAAACCATCAAACTAGAAGATTCAATTGAATCAACACTCAAAAAAAATCTTGAAGAAAATCAAAAAGAATTTGTCCTAAGAGAAAGACTAAAAATTATAAAAAATGAACTAGGCGAAACAGATATCAAAGAAAGTGATATTGAAAAATTAAAACAAGATATATCTTCCTTAAATGCTCCAAAAGAAGTTATCGCTAAACTAAACAAAGAATTAAATAAATATACCATTACAGCCCAAACTTCTCCAGAAATAACTATTATTAGAAGTTACATAGACTGGTTGTTAAAATTGCCATGGCAAACATCAACGAAAGATAACACCAACTTACAAACAATAAAACAAAGATTAGATGAAAGTCATTACGGACTGGAAGAAATAAAACAAAGAATCATTGAATATGTTGCTGTTTCTAAAAACACAAAAGGATTAAATAGCCCAATTATCTGTTTAGTAGGTCCTCCCGGAACTGGCAAAACCACATTAGCCAAAAGCATTGCCCATGCACTAGATAAAAAATTCATTAAAATAAGTGTTGGTGGTGTTCACGATGAAGCCGAAATTATAGGACACAGGAGAACCTATCTCGGGGCAAATCCAGGGAAAATCATCCAAGGCATAAAAAAAGCGGGTAGCAACAATCCTGTATTCCTAATTGATGAAGTAGACAAAATGACCAAGGACTATCGTGGCGATCCAGCATCATCTCTACTAGAAATCCTAGATAAAGAACAAAATAATATATTTGTAGACAATTACATCGAAGAAGAATTTGACCTATCCAAAGTCATGTTTATCTTAACTGCAAACTCTAAAGAAAACATACCAGATGCTTTAAAAGATAGACTAGAAATAATCGAACTATCCACATATACTATCTACGAAAAATTAAGTATCTGTAAAAATCATATTATCAAAAATGCTTATAAAACATATAATATTGATTCAAACAAAATAACATTTGAAGATGATGTACTCGTCCAAATAATCACCGATTACACCAAAGAAAGCGGAGTAAGAGAATTAACAAGACTAATTGATAAAATATTTCGTGCAGTAACCATCAAACTACTTGATAACCAAACAAATTATCAAATAAATAAAGAGAACATCGAAAATTATTTAGGAGAAGCAAAATATTTAAACACAGATAACATAAAAAACAATAAAACCGGTATCATAAACGCCCTTGCTTGTACTAACTACGGAGGAACAATTATCAAAGTATCCATAACCTCCTACACAGGCCAAGGAAATTTAGAAATCACAGGAATGTTAGGTGATGTAATGAAAGAAAGCGTTAAAATAGCCTTAAGTTATATAAAAAGCAACGCTTCCATTTTAGGCATTGATTATAATAAGTTTAAAGAAAATGATTTTCATATTCACTTTGAAGAGGGCGCCACTCCTAAAGATGGCCCATCTGCTGGCACCTCAATTGTAACGGCAATAATAAGCTTACTTACAAATAAAATTATTCCAAGTAACATCAGCATGACCGGTGAAATAACTCTAAGAGGCACCATTTTACCAGTCGGTGGAATCAAAGAAAAACTTATCTCAGCAAAAATTTCAGGTATAAACAAAATATACTTACCAATTACTAATAAAAGAGACGTCATTTCCTTAAACAATGAAATTACCGATAATTTAAATATAATTTATGTAAGTGATTACTTTGATATATATCATGACCTATTTAAGAAAAAAGACAAAAAAAGCACCAAACTTAAATTTAACAGCGTCAACTCATAGTCAAATAAAATAAAAACAACAAAAAATAATTTTGTTAATAACAATATATGATAAATTATAAATAGAAAGGGGTTATTATGGAAAGATTACAAAAAGTTATAGCCACTTCAGGATATTGTTCAAGAAGAAAAGCCGAAGAACTAATTACAAACGGCAAGGTTTCAGTCAATGGTAACATTATTACAACACTAGGTACCAAAGTCAAAAATAATGATGAAATATTAGTGGAAGGAACCGTTATAGACAATAAAAAAAGTTATGAATATTACTTACTAAACAAACCAAGAGAAGTAATCTCCGCCGTAACAGATGATAAACACAGGAAAACAGTTACAGATATTGTTAAAACAAATGCTAGAATATACCCAATAGGCAGACTGGATTATGATACCACAGGACTAATACTTTTAACCAACGATGGCAACCTTGCCAATATGTTAATGCACCCATCATATAACATCGACAAAACCTATGTTGCTAAAGTAAAAGGCCTCGTAACAGGCTATGAAATAAAAAAATTAAGAAACGGCATCCTCATAGATAACTACAAAACCAGCAAAGCCAAAGTCAAACTAATAAAAATAAATAAAAAAGAAAATAATAGCATTATAGAAATAACAATTCATGAAGGACACAACAAACAAGTAAGAAAAATGTTTGAATCTCTAGGTCATGAAGTGATAAAACTAAAAAGAGAAAAATATTCCTTTCTTACCCTAGATGGAGTTAAAACTGGTGAATATCGTCCTCTAACTATCAAAGAAGTAAAAAAACTATATAACTTAAAAAAATAAAGATACAAAATGTATCTTTTTTAATACTAATCTACCAAATTAAACAACATAGCAAACAAAATAGTGCTAAAAAAATCAAGTCTCATTATTTTATTATATTAGATAAAATTCCATAAGAGAAAATACTCATAATTATTCCAGCACCTAAAATACCAAGTGCAATAGCCACAAATGCTTTTTTGCGGTCCATCCCCATCAAAGAAGCAATCATCGATCCTGTCCATGCTCCGGTCCCAGGAAGTGGAATAGCTACAAAAAGAAACAACCCCAAATATTGATATTTCTTTATCTGCTCACTCTTATCTAAAGATCTCTTCTCTAACTTATCGATCCACTTCTTTATAGTATCATTCCTCTTTAACATACCAAAAACCTTATCCAAAAACAAAAGAATTAAAGGAATTGGCAAAATATTACCAATAAAACATATAATAAATGAACTAACAAAAGGAAGCTTAAGCAAACTTGCAGCGATTAATCCACCTCTAAGTTCCAGTATTGGCAACAAAGAAATAATAAAAACAACTAAATTCTTATCTAAACATTTAAATAATTCTACAAAATAATTAGCCAACGTCTCTGTCATAATTCACCTCTCCATAATTATAACATGCCAAATAAAATATGCAAATAACTTTTATTTCTCTTTACATATAAAAATATTAACTAAAAAAAATAAATATTTACAGATATCTGTGATATAATTAATAAGAAAGGCGGTTTTATCATGGAACTATTAGATAACCTAAATATCAATACAGATAAAGAATATTTATATCAAACAGCTCTCACTCACACTTCTTATAGTAATGAGCACGATGTATCCAGTTATGAAAGATTAGAATTTTTAGGAGATGCCGTCATTGAACTAATCATGAGTGACTATCTTTATAAAGAAAAAGCCTTTGAAGAAGGAGATATGACCAAAACCCGTGCCGCTTACGTATGTGAACAAGCCTTATATACATATGCCAGCGACTTAAACTTTGATAAATATATACTTCTTGGAAGTGGTGATACCATAAAAGCAAACGAAACTATCATGGCAGATGTCTTTGAAGCCTTTACTGGAGCCCTATACCTAGATAAAGGCTTAGAAGCCACTAAAAAATTTGTCTTAGATAAAATCGTTCCCTACTTAGAAGCGGGCACAAAATTCATGAACGATTACAAATCAGAGTTGCAAGAACTAGTTCAAACCGTCAAAAAAAGCGTTGAATATGAAATAATTAATGAATATGGCCCAGCCCATCAAAAAACATTTGAATGCATTGTCAAAGTAGATGGAATTATCTATGGAAAAGGTAAAGCATCTTCCAAAAAAGGTGCCGAACAACAGGCTGCTAAAGAAGCCCTATCAAAACAGGCAAAAATAAAACATATATAGCAAATAAGCTAAAATACTAGAAATTATTCCGTGTAAAACTCTCCCCATCATGTAGGGCCCACAAGAAATACCAGTACCATCTAAACTACTAATAACTTGCATTTGTACACATAATCCCCCAAAGGATAAAAAGAATGTAGATATTACTGTTTTATAAATATCACTCAAATTCAAACTAGCCAAATACTTTAACCCACTAGTAACCTCAAATAACCCTGTAATTAACATCTCATTATAAACACTAGTATTAATTTTAGTTACAACAACCTTAGATATTACCAAAAAAGATATTAAAGTACCAAGAATTAATATCAAACTATCCATTCCCTTTTTAACAGAATTAACAAAAATCTTACTGAACTTCTTATCATTAAAACTATTATCTCCATTTACTTCTCCACTAACAGCATAATTCCTAAAAATAAACCCCAAAATAAAATTACCAAACACATGACTAATCAAAATAATAAAACCCAGTTTCTCATTCTTAAGAAACATCCCAGCCAAAGTCCCCAAAACAAATAAAGGATTAGAAAAATGCGAGAAAATAAGTATCTTTTCAGCCTCCTTCTTACTCAAAATACCATTCTCATACATTTCCCTTGTATACTTAGCATTACTAGGAAAACCAGAAACCATACTAAGCATTAAAATAACAGTAGAGTTACTATTAATCTTATATATTTTTCTAAAAATAGGATCTATTAACTTAGACAAATAAAAACCTATATTATAATTAATCAAAATATTAGATATAATAAAAAAAGGCAACAAAGAAGGAACCAAATTATTCTTCCAAATATTAATAGCCAAAGTTCCTGCTTCAAAGACAACTTCCTTAAATTCAACTATTTGAACAAGTAAATAAATAAATAAAACAATAATAAAAATATCTTTTTTTTTCATAATATCACACTTCATTATATGAAATAAATTGCATGAAAAAAACATAAATTAAAGTAGGTGAGCAAATGAACAAAATAAAAAAGTGGTTAAAAGAAAACACCCTTACAATTTTTATCTTAATACTAATTTATTTTATCTTCAACTATGAACTCCCATTTTATATTTTAGCCCCGGGAGGTACAATTGATATAAGTGATCGAGTAAACGTAGACACAAGAAATAAAGTTAATGGCAACCTCTACCTAATGTATGCAACAGAAATAAAAGCCACCATCCCAACTTATCTTATAACAAAATTTTCAAACAAATGGGACTTATTTGATAATAGTGAAAGACAAATAAGCCATGAAAGTACAAAAGAAATCGAATTAAGAAACAAAATAATGTTAAATAATTCCATAGATACAGCCATATATGTTGCCTATACCCATGCCAACAAAGAAATAAAAATAACTGGAGAAACCCACTACATACTAGGAATCACTGAAGAATCCACTTGTGATTTCAAAGTAGGAGACAAAATATTAAAAGCAAATGATAATGATATCAAACATTCCAAAGAAATAAATGACATCGTATCCTCAAGTAATTATAATGATACCATAAATTTTGTAATCGACCGTGATGGAACAAATAAAGATGCCAATTGCAAGGTTGGCAAAGACGGTAAAATTGGCGTGGTCATTGTAACAGACTATGACTATGATTTAGACCCTGCCATAACCTTAAAATTCAAACAAAGTGAAAGTGGTAGCTCAGGTGGTATGATGTTAACCCTAAGCATTTATGAAAATATAACAAACGAAGATTTAATAAAAGGAAAATCCATCGCTGGCACAGGTACGATAGAAAAAGATGGGACCATTGGAGAAATAGGCGGAGTCAAATACAAAATAATCGGAGCAAGCAAAAAAAATATTGATTTAATCTTTGTACCAGAAGAAAACTACGAAGAAGCAATCCAAGTAAAAAATGAGTATAACTACAACATGAAAATAATCAAAGTTCACACCTTTGATGAAGTAATTAACTACTTAAAAAACAATTAAATAAGTAAAAAAATTACTTCTTTTTTTCTTTATGTTAAGTTTAACATAATTTACTGTAAAAAATATAGACTTTAACAACATTTTAAGGTACAATATTGATAAAGATGGTGATAATATGTGCGAAATTCTTCCAGCAGATACTTATATTGTCGTAAATAAAAGTATCATAACTGATTATGACAAAAAAGTCCTAGATATGTTATATCTACCAATAATTGGACCCATTCCCATAATCTTATATAAACTATTCTTAGTAGACCTTGATAAAGAAGAATTAATGAGTAAAGAATATACCCACCATCATTTACTAACCAACATGCACATTACCATGAGCGAAATAGTAAATGCAAGAAAAAAACTAGAGGCCATAGGACTACTAAAAACCTATTTTAGTGATGGCAGTATAAATAACTATATCTATGAACTATATTCGCCAATAAGTCCAAGCGAACTATTCAATCACCCCATTTTAAACATTGTACTTTACAATAATATTGGTAAAAACGAGTATGAACATTTAGTAAATTATTTTAAAATGCCAAAAATAAATACAAGTAATTACCAAAACATCACCTCATCATTCAATGAAATATTTGGCTCAATACCCCTAACATCCTACGAAGTAATTAATGATAACGTAAGAAAGTATAATAAATTAAAATTAAATATTAACAGTAACTTTGACTTTGATTTTCTAACCTCATCCTTACCAAAAAACATTATCAGCGACAAAGCACTAAATAAAGAAACCAAAGAACTGATCATAAACTTATCTTACATATATGACCTTGATGTCATGAAAATGGCAAATATCATCAAAGGTTGCATTAATGAACGAGGCTTAATCAACAAAGAAGAATTAAGAAAAAATTGTAGAAACTATTACCAGTTTGAAAATGGGGGATTACTACCTAGCCTAATCGATGCAACTCAACCAGAATACTTAAGAAAACCTATTGGAGATAGTTCGAACAGAAGCAAAATCATCTATGACTTTGAAAGAATATCACCTAAAGATCTACTTAAAAACAGAAATAACAAAATAGAACCATCAAGAAGAGACTTAAAGCTAATCGAAGATTTACTTGTTGATTTCAAATTAAAACCAGGCGTAGTTAATGTCCTATTAGATTATACCTTAAAAGTAAACAACAAAAAACTAAATCGCAGCTTTATTGAAACCATCGCAGGCCAGTGGCAGCGCCTTCACATTGAAACCGTTGATGAAGCCATGACCTTGGCCGAAAAAGAACATAAAAAATATCACAAAAAAAATGAAGTCAAACAAAAACAAATTGAAACCAAACTACCAGAATGGTTTGATAAGGAAATATCCAAAAAAGAAGTAAGCCAAGAAGAAAAAGAAGAAATGGCGGATTTATTAAAGGAGTATAGATAATATGGAAAACTTAAGTAAAGTAATTAGCAAGTTTGATAAAAACATCCACCTTAAATTAGAAAGATATTTCAACGAATCCATGGAAGATGCTAATTTCAAAAAACTTGTTGCTAGACTAAATATGCCCAATAAAGATTTAATGAAATATACATCAAAATTACAAAAAACAGCAAGTGAATTAAGCCATTGCCAAAACTGTAAAAATGTGTTAGAATGTAATCATGAAGTAGGAGGATATATTTATTATCCAACCGCAAATGGTAACAACTTAATATTTGACTACATCCCTTGCAAATATCAAAAAAAATTAGAAAAAGAAAATAAATTCAAAGAAAATATCAGTTTATTTGAAATGCCTACAGAAATTAAAAATGCCAAAATGAAAGATATCTATACCGATGATAAAAACCGCTTAGAAACCATAAAATGGATGAAGCATTTCCTTGACAATTATGAAAAAGACAAAAAAATTAAAGGACTCTACCTAACAGGTAACTTTGGAAGTGGGAAAACCTATCTACTAAGTGCCATGCTAAATGAACTAGCCAAAAACGGACACAAAGTAGCCATCATCTTCTTTCCAGACTTCCTAAGAACATTAAAATCAAACTTTGGAGACGAAGACTATAATAGACAGTTTGAATATATTAGAAACGTAGAACTATTATTAATTGATGATATTGGGGCTGAAACCACAACGGCATGGAGTAGAGACGAAATCTTGGGAACAATACTTCAATATCGAATGGAAGAAAACTTAAAAACATTCTTCACCTCAAACCTAACCATTGAAGAATTAGAAGAAAACCTAAGCATAGTCGGTAATCGAGTAGACAAAGTAAAATCAAGAAGAATAATTGAAAGAATTAAGTTTATGACTGATCAAATCCATTTGATTAGTGCTAACAAAAGAAAGGATGGAAATAAAAATGAATGAAAATGAAGAAATTGTAAAAGAAGAACTAGTAAACAAAAGACAAATAGATGAGAACACCGATATTGAAATTATCAAAACTAGTAACAATTATGACCCAAGTAGCTTTAATCAAGGAAGCAATCTAAAAATGATGAAGCCTTATACCAGAGTAAGAAAACCATTTAATAAATATGGATCTTTCACTGAAATCAATAGTACCCGTGCAGGATTTACAAGAATGGCAGGACTTGGATCGTTAATTGCCGTAGGTGTATTCCTCGTATTATATTTAATTTTAAAAAAATAAGGTGATTATTAATGCAAAATTTTATTATTGATTATGTTAATGAAAATGAATTTCGCAAAAAAGAGAAATCAATAAAAAAATATAATATGCTGGCATACAAAAAATTAATGTTTGAATACTATCCTGCACTAAAAGAAGGTAATTTCATGGGAGTCATAACATCCACAAATAAAGCCGAAGGAATTACCAAATATGATTTAAAATTACCAACAGATAGAACATTTTCAAAAGTATATGGAGATATTGTCTTACATTATACTGTTTATGAAAATCAAAAAATAGTCATGTTAAATACAATTTCTCCTGAAGATATACTTGACGAAGGACATCAAAGTGAATTAAAAACATATAAAGGTGTCTTAATATCAAAAACCCATGCAGATAAAGATATCTTTAAAATAAACTTACTAGATTCTTTAAGAAAACAAGGCTATGTTAAACTAACGGGGATCTTATTTCTAACTCTAGTAAGTTTAGCTCTAATCTTGTATTTAGTATTAAAATAGGAAAAGTAGATAGTACTTTTTCTTTTTATACATTTGCTACGCTGTTTTAGTGCATATCTGTCACCAAACACTCAAACAATTGTATGAAACAATGTTGACATTATTATTCTAATATATTATAATAAATATACAGATAAAAAACAAAACATAAAAGTAAAAAAAGAAAAATGTTCTTTTTAAATCAAAAAACGCAGGAATTTTGTGATAAATCAATATAAAAGTGAGGTAATTATATGAAAAAAGTAATATTAGTAGATGGCAACAATCTATTATTTAGGAGTTACTATGCCACGGCTTATTCAGGAAGCAATATGAGAAATTCTAAAGGTTTTCCTACAAATGGACTTTTTGGATTTATCAACATGATGAATAAAATTATTAACGAAGAAAAACCAGAATACATCGTGGTAGCTTTTGACAAGGGCAAAACATTTAGACACGAAAGCTATGCTGATTATAAAGGTGGACGTGCCGAAACACCTGATGAATTAAAAATGCAGTTCCCTGTTGCCAAAAAAATACTTGATGCCATGGGAGTAAAACATTATGAAATAGATAATTATGAAGCCGACGACATCATAGGAACATTTGTTAAAATGATAGATAATAATCCTAATTACATTGGCACTATCATCAGCAGTGATAAAGATTTACTTCAACTAATTAGTGACAAAGTTGATGTAAAACTATTAAAAAGCAAAGATTATATTCGCATGAATCGTGATGTCTTCTATGAGAACTATGGCATTGAACCAATTAGAATGATTGATTTAAAGGGCTTAGAAGGAGATGTCAGTGATAATATCAAAGGTGTCAAAGGTATTGGAGAAAAAACAGCTATTAAATTGCTAAAAGAATATGACAGCATCGAAAACCTATATGCCAATATTGACAAAATAAAAGGAAGCACTCATGAAAAATTAGTGGCAGATAAAGAAAGCGCTTTTGCCAGTAAAAAGTTAGCCACGATTTATAAAGATGTCCCACTTGGCCTAACGCTAGAAGATATAGTAATACAAAAAGAAAATACCGATGAATTAATTACCATTTATAGCGATTTAGAATTTTATTCTTTCTTAAAAAAACAACAAAACAAAGTAGAAACAAAAAAAACAGAAAACAATGTTAAAATAGTAAAAGACATCAAAGAAATTAATATTACTAGTCCGTGTGCTTTTTACTTAGAACTAGATAACAGTAACTATCACCTAGCCAACATTATTGGAGCTTCCGTTTATAACGAAGAAAACAGCTTATTTATCCCATATGAAATATTAAAAAATAATCCAACATTTCTACTAAGTACAGAAAAGTACACCTATGATTATAAAAAAGTATATGCCAGCCTTACCAAACATGAAATAGCATTTTCTAACTTTACATTTGATCTTATGCTCTCAGCTTATTTATTAAACTATAATGTTAAAGAAGACATCACATATTTAGTAAATAGCCTTGGCAGTGAAATTTCCCTTAATAAAAATTATAATGATATTTCCACATTAGCCCAAGATAGCATAGAAAAAGCTAGATTCATTTATAAAAACAAAGATTCCTTCGTAAATAAAATGAATGTTGAAAACATCACTAATTTATATGAAGATATCGAATTACCACTAAGCGAAGTTTTAGCCAAAATGGAACTTGAAGGAGTTAGAATAGATAGAAATGTCCTACTTGAAATGAAAGAAGATATCAAAATAAAACTTGAATTAATAAGCCAAGACATATATAACCATGCTGGTTGTGAATTCAATATCTCCTCTTCTAAACAACTTGGAACCATCCTCTTTGAAAAATTAGGTTTACCATTTGCTAAAAAAAATAAAATAGGTTATGTAACCGATTCTACTGTCTTAAATAAACTAGTAGGAAAACATCCTATCATTGATAAAATATTAGAATATCGTACCCTAAGCAAACTATATTATACTTATGTAGAATCATTACTATCAATTATCTCTAGTGATGACAAAATACATACCATTTATACCCAAACCCAAACAAGAACAGGTAGACTATCTTCAGTTGAACCTAACCTTCAAAACATTCCAGTAAGAAATGAGATAGGAAAACAAATAAGAAAAGCCTTTATACCAGAAAAAAATTCCGTTATGATGTCTTCGGATTATTCTCAAATTGAACTTCGTGTCTTTGCTCATATGTCAAATGTCAGCGAATTAATTGACGCCTTCAAAAAAGGATATGACATTCATACAAAAACCGCAGCCGATATAAACCATGTTCCTATTGAACTTGTAACGAAAGATATGCGAAGAAAAGCTAAAGCCGTTAACTTTGGAATTATCTATGGTATCAGTAGTTTTGGTCTATCTGAGGATTTAAGAATATCACCAACAGAAGCCAAAATGTTTATAGAAGATTATTTTAACACATATCCAGGAGTTAAAGACTATATGAATAAAGTCATTGCCGAAGCTCATGAAAAAGGATATGTTAAAACCATTACCAACCGCAAAAGGATTATTGAAGAACTAAACAACAAAAACTACATGATAAGAAGCATGGGTGAAAGAATGGCATTAAATACACCAATTCAAGGCACCGCGGCAGACATCCTAAAAATAGCCATGATAAAAATAGATAAAGAAATAGAAAGAAGAAAACTAAAAAGCAAAATGTTATTACAAGTACACGATGAATTAATCTTCAATGTACCAAAAGAAGAAAAAGAAATAATGGAAAAATTAGTAACTGATATTATGGATAGTGCATATAAATTAAATGTACCTCTTGTTGTAGACGTTTCATTTGGAAACAATTGGTATGAAGCAAAGTGAGTGAATATGAATAAAACAAATAAAGTGTTACTAAAAAGCCTTCTCACAAATACCTTTTTAGTCGCCTCCAAAATAACATTTGGTTTTCTTGGCAACTTCAAATCCTTAATAGCCGATGGTATACATTCATTAAGTGATTTAACGACTGATATTATCGCAATTTTTGGTAACCATATGGCTCTAAAACCGGCAGATAGTAAACATCCTTTTGGCCACGGCAAAATCGAATATTTAACTAGCATTATCATTGGACTTATTATAAGTGCCTTATCATTAATTTTAATTACAAGTTCATTAATAGGAAACAGCACTAAACCTTCCAATATAGTTATCTATGTCTCCTTCATAACGGTAATTCTAAAATGTATCCTAGCTTCTTACATTTTGAAAAAAGGTTATCAATATAAAAACAATATCCTAATCGCATCAGGAAAAGAAAGTAAAACCGATGTCCTATCAACATTTGTAGTAATCATTGCCTTTTTCTTAACCAAACTAACTAAATATAACCATCTATTCAATTATGCAGACTCTTTAGCCACGATCATTGTCGCCCTTTTCATTCTCAATACTGGCATTAATATTCTAAAAGAAAACATCATTAGCATCATTGGAGAAAAAGAAACAAATCAAGAATACATAAATCTAATTAAAGAGATAATTTTAAGTGATGAACGCATTAAGAAAATAGACGAATTAGAAATAATGAAATATGGCTCTTATTACCAAGTTAATATTGACATATCCATCAAAGATAACCTAACCATTAAAGAAGGAAATAGCATTACCAACAATTTAAAACAAAGACTAATCAATAGTAATATCAAAATATCTTATGTAAAAATAAGCGTAAATCCTTATGGAGGTGAAGAAAATGCCTGAGTTACCAGAAGTAGAAACTGTTAAAGAAAATCTAAAGAAAAGATTAATAAACAAAAAAATTAATGATGTAAAAGTTTTATATAATAATATCATTGCCTATCCAGATACTAACACATTTGAAAAAATATTAAAAAACAGAACAGTAAAAAACATCACTAGAAGAGGCAAATTTCTAATCTTTGACTTAGAAGATTATTACTTATTATCACATCTAAGAATGGAAGGAAAATACTTCTTTAAAAATAAAAATGACAAAATTAATAAACATGAACACGTTATATTTAACCTAGATAACAATCAAGAATTAAGATATATGGATACAAGAAAGTTTGGGAAAATGTATCTTATAAAAAAAGAAAATATTGATACTATTGGACCTTTAAAAGAATTAGGACTAGAACCGTTTGATAATGACCTGACATCTAATTACTTAAAAGAAAAATTAAAGAATAAAATAATACCCATAAAAACAGTATTACTAGACCAAAGCATTATCACTGGAATAGGCAATATTTATGCTGACGAAATACTTTTTCTATCACACATCAACCCATTAAAAAAGTCAAATACATTAAAAGAAAAAGAATTAAATAACATTATCAAATATACAAAAGAAGTATTAAATAAAGCTATTGCCAAAGGCGGTACCACAATTCATAGTTACACCTCAGTAGATGGTGTAATAGGCACATATCAAGATTCATTATTCGTGCACAACAAAGAAAAAGAACATTGTCCTATATGTCAAAATCAAATAAAAAAAATTAAAGTTGGAGGCCGTGGTACTTACTACTGTCCACATTGCCAAAAATAAAACCTAATCACCAAAAATGATAGGTTTATTTTTATTATCCTCTTCCAAATAAGAATCACTATTAACTATTAATAAAGAATAAATATAAGATACTCTTTTTTCGATATTAAAAATCTTATCATTAATTCCCTTATAACCAGTAACAACAGATATCTCCATATCCTTTTTAATCTTATTTAAATAACTTCTTCCCTTCTTATTAAAACCAAGTAACCTTACATAATTAATCTCTAGCCCTCTATTATCCTCTTTCTTAAAATTAGTCAAAATATGAGTAAACATCCTATTTAATCTATTATAAGTATATCTTTTAGTTTTGATAGAACTTATTAATTCGTCTAAATTATTAGCATTATAAATATTCTTTTTAATTAAATTATTTAACCCCTCATCCACAGTTTGAAAACTATCTAAATTATCAATATTATTAATTATTTGATATTTTAATAAACTATAGTATTTATCCTTAGAAGGAATATCATTTAAATATTTCAAAGTAGCCCTAGGAACATACTTAGAAACATCATTACCATTTGTTAACATTTTCCTAATCAAAGAAGCATTAATAATATCACCACTTATAATTTCACCATGATAGTCATTAGTTCTCTTAATAGCAACAGGTTCAATAGAATAATTATTTTTAATAATCTCCTTAATATAAGAAACCGCTAAAATATCATTAGGCTCTTTTATTCTATATTTAGTAATAACCTCAAGTGTCTTGCTCAAAGCAGTAGGATAATTAACACCCTTATCTAAATACTCACGCACCTTATTATCGAAAGCCTCATTATTTATTTGAGTCATAGCAAGAGTTTTCAAAATTTCAACATTATTAGATTCACTTCCAAAAACTAAAGTATCAACATGTAAATTATTTAATATTTTAAGTGCACCATGAGCAAAAATATCACTGGATTGAGTAGCAAAAACAAAAGGAAGCTCAACAACCATATCTATACCATATTCCAAACAAATACGAGTTTTATCCCACTTATTAATAATAGAAACTTCTCCTCTTTGCATAAAAGTTCCATTAAATATACAAATAATTAAACTATCAGGAATTGTTTCCTTAATTTTTTTTATTTGATAAAGGTGACCCAGATGAAAAGGATTATATTCACAAATAATACCAATAACTCTCATAAGATCCTCCTTCTTTTTAAGTATAACATTTATTTTAATTGTTGACAACAACAAAAACATATGTCATGTTTTAAACTTAGTTTTAGATATTTATATATTAAAGAAGAACCAACCTTAAAATACACTTCAAAAAACATTTTTTTATTAAAACCTTAAAACAATAGATATTAACTCACTTTTATGATATAATTGTTTTACTTGGAAGGGAATTGTGAAAAAAGTGATTAGTAGTTTTTTTGAAACTTTTATAAAAATGCTTGGAAGTATATATCCATTTTTTAGGAGCATTAATAATACCGTAGGCACATTACTCGGGGCTATGGTAGCATATCGTGTAGCATACGTTATTATAGGAATATTCTTTACAAGGAAATTTAAACCGGCAAAGAAAAAACATAAATATGCAATTGTCATTGCAGCGCGTAATGAAAAAAATGTAATTGGTAACTTACTTGATAGTATTCATATGCAAGATTATCCTAGTGATTTATTAACTGTTTTCGTAGTAGCGGATAACTGCACTGATAACACAGCCGAAATTGCACGCAACAAAGGAGCAATTGTCTATGAGAGATTTGATAATCTCCATAAAACTAAAGGTTTTGCCTTAGAATATCTTTTTGACTGCATCGAAAGAGACTATGGTCGAATGAGTTATGAAGGATATTTTGTCTTTGATGCAGATAACTTGTTAAAAAAAGATTACATTTCCAAAATGAATGACGCCTTTGATTCAGGAGAGAAAATGGTAACATCATACCGTAATACCAAAAACTTTGACGAAAACTGGATTACCATGAGCTTCGCCTTGCACTGGTATCGTTCGATTAGAATGAACCATCGTGCCAGATCATTCCTTCGTTTAGCAACAAACATTCAAGGAACAGGTTACCTATTTGCCAATGAAGTAGTACAAGATGGATGGCATTACACTTCATTAACTGAAGACCGCGGTTTAACGGCCGATGCTGTTAGTCAAGGATACCGTATCAGTTACCAAGATGCTGCCGAATTTTATGATGAACAAAGTCCTAACTGGAAAGTTGCCTACAACCAAAAACT
The DNA here is from genome assembly GCA_905199855.1 of uncultured Clostridium sp. GTDB lineage: Bacteria > Bacillota_I > Bacilli_A > RF39 > UBA660 > CAG-762. The sequence goes on along the minus strand of CAJKHY010000004.1, from coordinate 45,953 downwards.
TCGTTGGTCTAAAGGTCTACTTATCAATTTCAAAGAATCAGGACTTAAACTATTTATAAATATCTTCTTTGGCAGAAAATTCACTAAAGTAAAATGGAGCAAAGAAGAAGAACAAAAAAGATCCTGGTGGGAAAAAATTCTAATTGGCATCAAAGATAGATTCATCATGTACGATACCTTCATGCACTTACTACCCACAAACGTAATCAACCTATTTAGATGGATTTTAGTAGTCCTAATACTTCGTTCATGTTACACCTACACATATGGACTTACTAATATCAATTTTTTTGCCGGAGGCACAGTCTTAGCACAAGTATTAAGACATTTCTTTGATATAAGAATAAATATAACCCCAGGAATCTCTGCACTTTGGCAAACATTCCTAATAGGCATATGGGCTAGACTATTCTTCCGCATTGGCTTGTATCTAAAAAACATAATTACCCCATATTACATTTTATTATTAGAACGAAAAAGAATAAAAAAAGTACCATTTCACAAAATAATAAGTTTCTCAATTCTTTGGCCAATCTTCGATATCGTAGGCAGATACACAACCTACATAGCCCTATTTAAAAAAATAGAATGGAAACCAGTACCACACAATAGCAAAATAACCATTAATGATATAAATACAAAGTGAGGTTTTAACATGGAAAAAATTATCTTAATTAAATATGGTGAATTAACGACCAAAAAAGAAAATCGTAATATGTTCATTAACATCCTATATGAAAATATTAAAAACAGCCTAAAAGGCATTGACTGTAAAATAACAAAAAATAGAGTAAGAATGTTTATCACCCCAAAAAGTGATTATGACTTTGAATTAATAATAAATAAATTAACCAAAATATTTGGTATACATAGCATAGTAATTTGTTATAAAGTTAATACTAATATTGAAAGCATCAAAGAAAATGCCTTAACTTTAGCCAAAAATACTGATTTTCAAACATTTAAAATTGAAACAAACAGAAGTTATAAAGAATTTCCTTTAACAAGTTTAGAAGTAAGTAAAGAAGTTGGTGCTCATATCTTAAAAAATATGGATGGCATCAGCGTTTCCGTGCATAATCCTGACTATGAATTAAAAATTGAAATTAGAAACGATTACACATACTTATATAGTAAAGAAATAAAAGGAATTGGAGGCTATCCTGTTGGAGTACAAGGCAAAGGATTACTCATGTTATCTGGTGGTATTGATTCCCCCGTGGCCTTATATCTAGCCTTAAAACGAGGCATTAAAGTAGAATGTATTTATTTTGAATCACCACCCCATACTAGTCTTCAAGCAAAAAATAAAGTTAAAAAATTAGTTGAAATATTAACAGAATATCATCCACACATTAAATTACATATTGTAAAATTTACTGAAATACAAGAAGAAATATATAAAAATATAGATCCTAGTTATATGATAACCATTATGCGAAGAATGATGTACCGAATCAGTGAAAAAGTTGCTAGAAAAAATAAGTGCTTAGCTATTATCAATGGCGAAAGTGTTGGACAAGTAGCGAGCCAAACATTAACAAGCATGAATGTTATAAATAATGTAACTACGTATCCTATCATAAGACCAGTAGCCTGCATGGATAAACTAGAAATAATCGAATTATCAAAACGAATTGGAACATATGAAACATCGATATTACCATATGAAGACTGCTGTACCATTTTTTTACCAAAACATCCTGTCATCAATCCTAAATTAGAAAAATGTTTAAAATATGAAAAAACATTTGACTATGAAAAATTAATTGATGAAGCCATTGATAACATGGAAACAATAAAATTAGACAATCATATTGAAATACTTGACTTATAACATGCAAAAATTACCAACATATATATAGTATGATTTGTTAAAATTTTCACATTCTATTAATGTAGGAGGTGAAAAACGATGAACAATAGTAAATTAAATGTTCCAGGAGCAAAAAATGCTATCGAAAGAATGAAATACGAAATAGCTAACGAATTTGGTGTTAACTTAGGACCAGATACAACTGCAAGAGCTAATGGTTCAGTTGGTGGAGAAATTACTAAACGTTTAGTTAGATTAGGACAAAATCAATTAAGTGGTAGTAATTATACTCAATCTAAGTAAGCTTAAATAAATTAAGAATAGAGCCTTATCTATTCTTTTTTTTTTTAAAAAAAGTAGAGCTTATTACTAAACCCTACTATAAAATTCTACGATTAATGCTTCGTTAATATCAGCATTTAACTCACTACGTTCTGGATGTCTTAAATAAGTACCTTGCTTCTTAGCTTCATCATAAGAAATAAAGTCAACTCTCTTTGGAGCATTAGCAAGAGCTATTTCAACACCGCCATGATTTGTAGAATTATCTTTTAAACCAATTACATCACCAACATGAACTCTATAAGATGGAATATCAACCTTCTTACCATTAACAGTAATATGTCCGTGATTAACTAATTGTCTAGCACCTCTTCTAGTACTAGCAAAACCAATACGATATACTAAATTATCAAGTCTACTCTCTAATAATTTAAGTAAATCTTCACCATGAACTCCCTTAAGCTTACCAGCATCATCAAAAGTTCTTTTGAATTGCTTTTCAGTTAAACCATAAATAAATTTAACTTTTTGCTTTTCTTGAAGTTGAAGTGAATAGTTAGATGGTTTTCTTTTTCTATCTTTTCCGTGTTGACCAGGACCATAAGGTCTCTTAGCAATATCTTTACCACTTTCTAAGATAGAGAAATTAACACGACGAGCTCTTTTGTTATTTGGGCCTGTGTATCTAGCCATAGTCTTCCTCCTTTTAAAATACTATTTAGAGATTTCTTCAATAATAGTAGGGTGTTTATTCTTGTACTTTCCTTTGTGCAGCTACAAATTACTTGTATCATAACACATTACTTTATTTAAAGAAACGCTGCCAAATGCATAAGTATTATATAAAATAATTATGAAGTTGTCAACAAAAATATGTTTAATTTAGAAAAAAAAGAATCCACAGTTATGTGGATAAGATAGTTTAAACAAATATTTTATTATATGCTTTTGCTATTGCCGTTATAATTCCTAGATTTTTACGTTAAAAATAAATGATTTTAATTATAACGCCATATTGTTTATTTATCTATTATTTGTAGTAGAATACAAGTAGGAGGAACTATGAAATCGAAAACCAAAAAACAATTATCATCTTATCATAAGCCTTTATCCTAATTATTTTAATTACCTTAATTTTTTTCACGAAAAATAAAAAAAGAAAATCAAGTTATGCCATTTATAAAGAGCACTGCGATAAGCAAGAATATTTCTTTGCTAAAGAGAACAGGATAGATATCTATCTATTTGCGTTGATGATATCTTAACAAATAAAAAATAAATTAAAAGAAGTACTTACCAATAACAAGATTTATATAAATGAAATATATAAGTATACAAATAAAGAAGTAAAATACAAAGATGGTGGAAGTACACAATATATATGATAATTTAACCATTAACAAATGCCAAAATTTAAGTGGAAGAAAAGAAATTATTATTACAATGTTAAAACCCTTAGTGGTTATCTAAACCAAACCTCGTTTCTACTTTGTCAAAGAAACGAGGTTTGGTTTATAATAACTATCTTTTTTTTGGCAAAAAAATGTAAAATTTGTGTAAAATGCAAAAAAATGTCAAAATAATATGCTATACTTAGTACAACATAACATGAGTGTAGACAACACCTAATTATGATTACAGAATTGATAAACGAAACCAAATATCAATTCTAAAAAACTTTACATTAAATATAAGGAGGTTTAAATGAAAAAAATTTTTAATAAGTTTACAAAATTGTTGTTAACATTTATTTTATTATTCTCAGACATTGCACCCTTAGTCAAAGTATTTGCCGATATGAATCCTATTTTAACCATAAAAGCATCTACTTCACTAGAAGGTGAATATGATGAAATACAAAATAATACCACTTACACGTTTGATCAAAGTACTAATATAGATAATTACTACTTTAAATTAAATGGTAATTCATTTGAAGAAAGTGAAAACTATTTAATAAAAACAGATATTAATTTCCATGGAGAGTGGGATAAAGATAATGTTCACGAAACAAAAAAAATAGTTGATTTCAAAAAAGGATTATCTCTTAACCAAGAAATTAACAAAATAATACCATATGATTATATTTCTTCTGCAAATGGTATATATGAAGTTAACTTATCCATCTACAAAGTAAGTGATATTACCTTGAATGGAGAAAATTTAAATACCAAAACTGATATTGAACTAGAAATATTAAAAGAACAATTAATGGCTCTAGATATGAGTGGATATCAAAAAGTTACAAACAATAGCTTTAAAATTGAAGTTACCAATTTTAGAAGTGGACTAATCTTTGATAAAGTAACATATCCAAGCGGTGAAGAAGTATATAAGAACGAAAACATCTATGAAATAGATAATACTATTGCCTCAAATATTGATATTAAATTTCATTATGAAGTAGGCAATTTAAATGAAAAAGAAACATATCATTTTAATCTTTATGTAAATGGTTATCTTATAGACACTTATTCCCATTTAACTACACAAATTATTAAAACTAATAACATAGTAAACATAGATAATTTAATAAATGGTAATTATAACATTGAACTAAAATTATATGATAGTAAAGATAATTTAGTAGAAAATGATACCATCGAAATAAGTTCTAAAAACTCTAGTGTAACTAATTTAAATGACTATTTTATCTTAGATGAAGAAACATTAAATGATATTAATAAGTTAAGAACAAAATTAATTAATTATAAAGCTTTAAATGAAGAAGATAAAAATACACTCAATGAAGAAATAAAAAAAGAACTAGAATCATACATAGATAAAATTAATAATTTATCTTTAGATGAATATTTAAACATCAACAGAAATGGATTAAATGCTAATTCATATTACCAAGTAAAAGATAATAAAATAAGTATTATCTATGGATTAGATGGCACGTTTGATAAAGATTTACTTATCAGTAACCAAGTCCTAGTAAGTGAGTTTAAAGAAAAATTTCCTAACACCATAATATCTGTTTATAGAAAAAATGGTGAACTAGCCAGTTCTGATGACTACTTAGAAACAGGTATGAAAGTTTTAACAAACTATAACAGTCTCATTGGGGAATATTACCTTATCGTACGCGGTAATGTTATCAGCGAAAATGGTATGATAAATATAGAAGACATAAGAGAAATGATTTCTCTTGGACTAGAAATATCTACTCTAGGTGATGAGTATTACCTTGCTAGTGATGTTAACCAAGACAATAAAGTTGATATCTTAGATGCGACTGAGACTTATTATATTTTAAAAAATCAAGATAATGTGGACACATTTAATGATTACGAAAAGCCAACTTATCAAACTGAAAACAAAATAATTACAAAAATTACAAGTAACAAAAACAATTTAAGAGTAGGAGATACATTTAAAATAACTCTAGAAATAGAAAATCTAACAGAAAATTCTATCAATGGTATTCAAGGTATCCTAACATTCAATAATAATTTAATAAAATGCAAATCAGTAAGCATCAATGATAACTGGTTAGGAAATATCAATGTTATTAATGAAGATAACTATGGAAAATTTATGTATCTTGGAGATTTTACTAGTACTGATGGTAACTTTATAACATTTACCTTTGAAACATTAAAAGAGGGAAGTGCAAACATTAAAGTAACTGACTTACTCATGGCCTTAAATGGAAATTCCAAAGAATTAGAAAATGAAGAAACCAATTCAGTATTAATTAATATTGCTAGACCTTTAGATACTGATGCTAGTATCAAAGAACTTAAGTTTGATAAAGGAACTTTAGATAAAACATTCAATAAAGACATCACTAATTACATTTTATATGTTGATTATTTTGAGGATACACTAAACATAAATGGCGTGTTAGAAAGCATTCATGCTACTACCAGTGGATTTAAAGAGTATAAATTAAATAGTAACAAAACAATTATTCCTATCACAGTAATTGCCGAAAACGGTAATATTAAAACATATACTATTGAAGTAATTAAAATAGATAGAAGAAGTAACAATACTAACTTAAAAGAACTTACTATTGAAGGCATAGATATTGAATTTGATAAAGACAAACTAGAATATAACATAGAAGTAGATTATTCAGTAAAAAGACTAGATATTAATGCTATCGCAGAACACGTAAAATCAGTAGTGACCATCGAAGATTCTAACTTAGAAGTAGGACAAAACAAAATAATCATTAAAGTAAAAGCTGAGAATGGTGATACCAAAGATTATATTCTAAATGTTACTAGAAAAAGTGAAGCAAAAAAAGATATTACCAAAAATGAAGAAGAAACAAGCAATAATTCAAGATTACTCCTAATCATCTTAATTATAGCCACGATTAGTTTCTTACTATATTTAATCTTCGAAGATAATGATAAAGAACCAAAATATAATCTAAAAGAAAAAGAAACTAAAAAAGATACTAAACAACAGAATAATAATAACAATGATAATATAAATAATAAAAAGAAAAATAAGAAGTGAACCCCTATACTTCTTATTTTCTATAAAAAATGACAAATTTTACAAAAATAATAAATTATTATAATAAAATAGGGAAAACTATGATAGAATTATAATTATATGAGGTGATTAACGTGTTAAAGATTTTTAAAAATGATGATAAAGAAAAAATTAACTACGAAAAACTAAACGAAATCATTAAAATATTAAATGTTATGTTAAAAATAGTTTTTGTTCTAGTAATTGTTCTTGTTTTGTATGTATCTACTAAAGTTTTAGCCGAGTGGGGCATATTTAAATTTATTAGTAATATCTTAGCTGTTATATCGCCACTTTTTATAGGTGTTTTTGTCGCCTGGTTATTAAACCCAATAGTAAATAAACTAAACAAAAAAGGAGTTAACCGTGTTCTAGGAACAATATTTACCTACATTGTCTTCTTAGTAATAGTTTATCTTGTCATGTCTTCACTAATCCCTATTTTACTAGATGAACTTAATTCATTTGTTAAAAGTGTTCCTAGTTATCTAGATAGTTTAAAAGGATACACTGATAATATTTTTGACAAACTTTCTTCTCCTAACTTTGATATAACCTCAACCAAATTAGATTTCTACAAACAAATAGAAACTCTAGTAACTAACTTCACAGCAAAATTACCTGAAATGTTAGTTAATACTATTAAAACATTTTTCTCAACTCTATGGAGTTTTGTAATTGGTATGATTATTGGTTTATATTTATTATTTGACTTTGATAACTCAATTAAAAAGATTATTTCATTTATTCCAAAAAAATATCAAAAAACAATAGATGATATTTGTTCAAAAATGGATACAACCTTAAAAAACTTTGTACAGGGAACCCTTATTGACGCATCAATTATTTTCTTCTCTTGTGCCATAGGATTCTGGTTTGCAGGACTAAAAGCACCATTACTATTTGCTTTGTTCTGTGCAGTTACTAATATCATTCCTTATATTGGACCTTACATCGGTGCAACTCCGGCTGTTTTAGTGGGATATGCCCAAGGACCACTAGTAGGCACTGCAGTCTTAATAGTAAACATCATTATCCAAGGAATTGAAGGCAATTTTATTCAACCGCTTGTAATGAGCAAAACCATGAAATTACATCCAGTAATCATCATTGTCGGTTTATTAGTATTTGGCTATTTCTTTGGCATATTAGGAATGATTATCTCTACTCCGATCATTTCATTATTTAAAGTACTCTTTGTCTTTATAAATGAAAAATATAAATTAATTGAAATTAAGGAATAACATTATGAAACTAAAACACTTTCAAACAAATAAAGAAGTATATAAAATAGAAATAGAAAGATTACTTATTTATTATAAAGCAATATACCGACTTGGAATAGAACAAAAAAATAAGATTAATAAACAAATTATAAGAAACAAAAAAAATAAAATTAAATCAATTGAAGTAGATATAAATAACTTAAGAGACAAAATCAGTAACCTTGATACATTATATCGTTTTATAAATGGAGAACCATTCAAAGTAGAACAATTAAAAACAATTATTGTAGAAAAAGTAATTACTGAAAATGATATACTTCATGAATTAGTAGATTCGATCGAAGAAAAAATAGATATCATTACAATTATTGATTTAGAATTAAAAAATATTGAATTAAATAAAGAAATATATATTGAAGAAATAACAAGTGATTTTAAAGTCCTAACTAAAGCAAATAGGCAATAATTTTGCTTGTTTTTCTTGTTTAATAAAAAAAAATATGATAGAATGTTATTAGGATAGTGGTATTATGAAATGTATTGAACCAATAATATTTTTAATATGTGGCAAAGCTAGACAAGGCAAAACAACACTAAGTAACCTAATTGCTTCATATTATCAAGAACATAATCTTAAAGTAGTTAACACTTCGTTTGCAAAATACTTAAAATATTATGCCAAAGAAATTAAAGACTATAACATTACCGACAGTGATAAAAATCGCTCATTTTTACAAGAGCTAGGTAATTATATTCGTATTGATATGAATAAAGAATTCTTCTTAATAGATAGATTAATTGAAGACATTAATATCTATGCTCATTATGCTAACATTATTATAATTGGTGATGTTCGTTTTAAAAAAGAAATCACTCATTTAAAAAAACATTTTTCAAAAGTAATAACAATTCACATCACAAGGCCTAATTTTCAAACCGATTTAACAGAGCAAGAACAAAATGATATCAGTGAAATAGATTTAGATAATTATACTGACTATAATTATAAAATAGTAAATAATAACTTAGAAAACTTAGAAAAAGAAACAAAAAGAATATGTATAGAGGTGGAAAATAAATGGAAAAAATAAATATTTATAACATCTGCAATGAATACATCAAAAATCAAACAAATAATCATTATTTTAGCATCCCTTATGATAATAAAGTAAACCTTGTTACAAACGTCAAAGAACTAGATAATAACCTAAAAATAAACAGTATTACCCTAATGCCTGTAATCATAAAAAAAGAAACTGATTATGAATATAATGATTTACTAATAATTTCTAACAATCATGAACAACTATCAAGCATATATGACATTTTAACCAATGATGAATATTTTGATTTAGACCCAGATAGATTAATATTTCACATTGATGAATTATTATACAATAGTTCCAATGCCTTATTACAAGAGGTAAGAAACAAGAAAAACTTTATCCTAAAAAAAGATTTAAAAAACACGATTATTTATTATGACCGTGGAGAAAAATATGGCAATGTTTTTGACAAACACAAAATAGAAGAAAATCAAAGATACATCATTTTAGGAGAAACAAACCAAGATTTAATTTATCTATATCTAAATAAAATATCTATAGTCATGAATAAAATAGATGACACTTATCAAAGCGAAATATATGGTCCACTTATAAACAAACTAGAAAATATATGCAAAAGACCATATCTAGGACAAAAAGAATTCAAACGCATTACAAAAAATGCTAAAACAATTCCCTTCCTAATCGCTATGAATTATGAAGAAGAAGTGGATTTACTCATCAAACAGGCTCTCAAAGATGGCATAGCACTTTGCATTAACCATCCATTCTTACAAGAACTTATCAACATATCTGTGGGAAACAGCAAAAAAATATATCCCCTTATCAAAATAAATAACACAAAAATAAAACATAAAATAAATAACATCGAAGCAAAATCACAAAAAAACATCTTAGAAGGAATTACCGAGATTAAAGCCCAAAAAGGCAAAAAAATCTTAGATAAAGCAATTCTTTTTACACTTTATAACAAATACGATATGCCTATTGAATTAATCTATGAATGTGCTAAAGAAAATAATATAGTAGTAAACATTGATGAATTTAATCGCCTTAAAAACATTAAAAACAACAACGAAGATATTGACCTTTTTGCACCTGAAATAGCATCATTTAAAACCAAAGATACCTTTGTAGGTTATGATAAATTAGGTTTAGAAACCAAAGTAATAGCCATTTTTAAAGATAACAAAAAAGTAAATAAACTAGAAAGCGATGGCTATATTATCCTAGAAGAAAATCCCTTTTATGTTAGCAGTGGAACCCAAGAATCAGACACAGGATACATCAAAAATGATCATGTTAAAATAGAAGTATTAGACGTCATCAAATCAATAAATAATCAAAGTATTATTAAAATTCGTATCCTAGAAGGAACATTATATAACAAAGATACTGTTTTAACCCATGTCCTAAATTCCAAAAGAAAAAACATAAACAAAAACCATACTGCCTTACATTTACTTGAACATGTCATAACCACCATGCTAGGTAACAGTATCACTTCAAAAATGACAAAAGTAACGTCAAAAACATTTAGATACGACTTTGAATATAAAGGTAAACTAAGTGATGAAATAATCATTAAAATAGAACAAAAAATAAATGAAGAAATAAAAAAAGACTATGACATAAAAAGAACAATTATCAACCAAAAAGAACTATCTAAAATCAAAAATCTTAATAAAGATGGTTTGTATACTACTGATGAAGTAAAACTCATAACTATTGGTGATACAAAAATAATATGTGATGGTACATTTGTAAATAATACAAGTGAAATATCAAAAGTAGCCCTTTCACTAGTGGAAAACAAAGGCCTAAACACATATCGTATTGAAGGAGCCGTTGATAATAACATTTATCCTATCTTATTTTCCAAAATAAGACCATATAATAGTGAAATGGTAAAACTATTATCCAAAGCCAAAACCATCCTAGATAAAGCAAAACTAATGAATATTAAACTAGATTATAACATTAACATTGATAACTCTAAACCCACTAGTTATGCAGATATCGTATTCAACAAAAATGAATTATCTTTAATTCAAGAAAAAACATTATTATTAGAAAAAGCATTCTTTTTAGCTCAAAAAGAAAATGCTCTAAATAATATTGATCTATTCCTAAATGAAAAAATTACTTACAAAGATTTAAACATCATCATAGCCATTACTGAAGGATATGATAAAGAAATATTAAGAATCATTATCGACGCCCTAGCGAATAGACTAGATAATTACTTTATCCTATTAGCAAATGTTGATAATAACTCTGTTAACTTCCTATGCTCTACCAACTCGACAAGCGAACTTATTCACTGCGGAGAAATAGTAAACAGCATCTCTGTTAAAACTGGAGGTAATGGAAATGGTAGCAAATACTTTGCTCAAGGAGGTGGAAAAGATATTACCACCCTTGTTAAAGAACTAGAATTAATTAAAAAAAGAATATTAAGTACTTAAAAAAGAACAACTCAGTTCTTTTTTCCTATATATTCCTCATATACCAAATTATGATCATGCAAGTATGTAGCCGTATCCACACCCAAATACCTAATATGCCAGGGCTCAAACATATAACCAGTAATATTTTCCTTCCCCTTAGGATACCTTAAAACAAAACCATACTTATATGAATTATTAATAATATAATTATACTCATCACTACCTTCATCTATAAAATCATAACCATTACTAACATCAATAGCCAGTCCCAACTGATGTTCACTATAACCAGGCCTAGCCGAATAAGAATCAGCTTTATCTACACCATCCTTTTTCACGTAATAATTATATAAATTATTTTGATAATTATAACTGCGGTAAGTAGACCCAGCCTTAATAGTAATACCAAGTGCCATCGCCTCAGCACACATCTCCTCAAATGGATTAACCGCATAATCCTTAAGATACAACTTCTTAGTAGAATAATTACTACTAATCAACTCCAAATCACTAGGCACAAAGTCCTTATCTAAATAATTATACTTATTTACCAAAACTAACATATCATTACCATTACTAATCAATGAAGTATTAGTATAAAAATCATAATCCAAATTAACATTTACATAAGTAACAACATCCTCAATAATTAAATTATCATGCTTTTTCCTATAATCAATATATCTAGGCAAATAATTCTCGTTAAAATAAGATAACTTCAAATAATCAAATATATCATTATTATAACCCTCTTTTAAAATTAACTTAACACTATCATTGCTAAGAGATTTAAACAAAGTATTAACCTGATTACTAGAATAACCCAAATCCAACAAAGCATTAACATCTAAAATAAAATCCTTATTATCAACATAATCAATTTCTAAATAATCATCTAAATAATTTGAAACATAGTAATTATCAGTAAGAGCAACCTCTAAAGTCTTGGAATATTTATTTGCTTTTAAGACATCCTTATAGATATCTTTATCTCGAAATATAGAAATAACCTTATCACTATAATTAAGTTTTTCTAACTTTTTATCACCATCTTGAAAATTAATTAATATAATTAAAATAGAAATAGCAAGTAACATAAAAAAACTAATAATAATTCTTTTTATCTTCATAGCACCATCCTCACAAATATTATACACTAAAACATAAAAAAATACTTGCAAATAACAAAAATTATGATATAATTAACTTAATTTTACAGTTATTAGTATTTGAAATGACCAAGTAGTAAATAAAATATTCTTATAGAGAGTTTATGTGTGGTGGAAATAAACAAATATTTATCTTACGAATTACACATTTCTAGCTAATCGGTTAAAACCGTTAAAAAAATAAGAAACAAATAAGGTGGTACCACGAGATTTTCGTCCTTTGGTAGCATCTTTTTATATTAAGGAGGAGAAAAAAATGAAATTATTTGACGAATTAAAATGGAGAGGCTTAGTAGATAACATCACCAGTGAAGAACTCATTGATAAAATTAATGAAGGAGGATTAACCTTTTATATTGGCATAGACCCAACTGCAGACAGCCTTCATATTGGACATTACTCAAGTGTCATTGCCATGACCAAAAGATTACTTGATGCTGGACATCATCCTATCATTATCGCAGGTGGCGGAACTGGTCTAATCGGTGATCCAAAACCAAATTTAGAAAGACCAATGATATCTAAAGAAGCAGTTTTAAAAAATATAGAAGGAATCAAAAAACAACTAGATAAAATTCTAGGAACTGATATCAAAATTATCAACAATGCCGATTGGTTATTACAAATGAATGCCATTGACTTCTTAAGAGATTATGGAAAACATTTCAATATTAACTATATGCTAAGTAAAGACACCGTTAAAAGAAGACTAGACCTAGGAATCACCTATACCGAATTTTCATACATGATACTTCAGTCAATAGATTTTCTAAAACTATATGAAAAATACGGAGTAACACTACAAATTGGAGGCCAAGATCAATGGGGAAACATCACATCAGGATTAGAACTAATTAGAAAAATACATGGCATTGATACCAAATGTTACGGCATGACCATGCCCCTTATCACTAGAGCCGATGGCACTAAGTTTGGAAAAAGTGAAAGTGGCAAATCAGTTTGGCTTGATGCATCCAAAACAAGCCCTTATGAAATGTATCAATTCTTTATAAACACCGAAGATAGCAAAGTAATAGAATATTTAAAAAAATTAACATTCTTAAGCCCATCCCAAATAGATGAATTAGAAACAAGTCTAAAAGAACATCCAGAACAAAGACTTGCCCAAAAAGCCTTAGCAGAGTCGATAATCACTTTTATTCATAGCAAAGAAGATTATGAAGATGCTGTTAAAATAACAGAAGCCTTATTCAATAATGAAATAAAAAAATTAAATGCAAAACAAATCGCGGAAGCATTTCAGGATTTTGACATTAAAAAAGTAGAAATAGGCGAACCACTAGTAGACTTGTTAATTCGCATTGGAGCTTCACAAAGCAAAAGAGAAGCCAAAGAATTTATCACAAATGGAGCTATAACCATAAATGATGAAAAATATACTGATGTACTTACTAGCATAAACGATGATATGTTTATCTATAATTACCTAATCATTAAAAGAGGTAAGAAGAATTACTACATTGCTAGCAAATAATTAATACGTATTCATACTTACATATAAAAAAGCATAAAAAAATAAAATAATCAAAATATGTGCCAAAAATAGCCTATTTTGATTTCTTATTAGTTAACATTAAGAAATTAACCAAAATAATATATTACAATAGCATTAACAAAGCGGTAACGTACTTACTGCTAAGTAGCAAAGGAAGGTAATATATTATGTTCGTAGGACAAAGACTAAAAGCATTGAGAAAAGAAAAGAACTTATCACAGCAAGCATTAGGAGATGCTCTAGGTATCACGAAAGTATCAATATGCGGTTACGAAAATGGTACGAGAATACCAAGTCTAGAAACATTTGTTATGCTAGCGGACTTCTTTGGAGTAACCACCGATTACTTTTTAGGTAGAGAAGTTTCAGTTATTCATGAAGGCGAAGGTGAATATGTTGGTTCAATATCACAAGATGATATTAAAATTCAAAAAGAACTAAGAAAACATACAGAATTATATAATCAATTAATTCAAGATCCTAAAAGAACGGTTAGTTTAATTAATAAAAAAATGCAAATGATTAAAAAAAGCAAATAATGAAACAAATAAACAAAAAATTATTTGTTTTTTTCTATTTTTGTTTTATAATAGATATATCTTATACGAAGGGACTGATAATATGTTAGATATTAAAGATTTATACGAAAAAGATTATTTAGGAAAAAAAGTAGAAATATGTGGTTGGATAAAGAACCACCGCAAACAAGCTAATATTTGCTTTATTGATATGTATGATGGTACAATCATTAATACCTTGCAAGTTGTTTATGACAATAATTTATCTAATTTTGATAAAATAACAAAATTTAAAATAGGTTCAGCAATTAAAGTTGAAGGAATCGTTAATACCTCACCAAAAGAAGGACAAGCTTTTGAACTACAACTTACAAACATTACTTTATTAGGAGATTGTCCAGATGATTATCCTATTCAACCAAAAAGACATACAAGAGAATTTTTAAGAGATCAAGCTTACCTAAGACCAAGAACAAACCTATTTCAAGCTGTATTTAGAGTAAGAAGCGTAGCGGCTTATGCAATACATAAATACTTCCAAGAAAGAGGATATGTTTACTTTCATGCCCCAATTATAACGGGAGCAGACTGTGAAGGAGCAGGGGAAATGTTTCAAGTAACAACCCTTGATTTAGACAAAGTAGCATCTTTAGGCAAAGTAGATTATAGCAAAGATTTCTTTGGCAAAAAAACATCATTAACAGTATCGGGTCAACTACAAGGAGAAACATTCGCTCTAGCATATAAAAAGATTTACACATTTGGTCCAACATTTAGAGCCGAAAACTCAAATACCAAAACTCACGCTGCCGAATTTTGGATGATCGAACCAGAAATTGCCTTTTGTGATTTAGAAAAAGACATGGATATCATGGAAGAAATGTTAAAATACGTTACATCATATGTTCTAGAGCATGCTTCATATGAAATGAAATTCTTAGACACGTATGTTGAAAAAGGATTAATAGACAAACTAACTAAATTGATTAATTCTAAATTTACAAGAATTGACCACGAAGAAGTAATCTCTATCCTAAAAAAAGCTAACATCAAATGGGAATTTGAACCAGAGTATGGAGAAGATATTGCCAAAGAACATGAAAAATATATCACAGAATACTTTAATGGGCCTGTATTTATCAAAAATTGGCCTAAAGATATCAAAGCATTTTATATGAAACAAAATGAAGACGGCAAAACTGTTGCCGCAGTAGACCTAGAAGTACCTGGTGCTGGAGAATTAATGGGTGGCTCTCAAAGAGAAGAAAACTATGATAAACTAGCAAAACGTATGGAAGAATTAAACATGCAAAAAGAAGGTATGGAATGGTATATGAACCTAAGAAAATTTGGTGGATGCGTTCACTCAGGCTTTGGTATGGGCTTTGAAAGATTACTAATCTACCTAACAGGTGTTGAAAACATAAGAGACGTCATCCCATATCCTAGAACTCCAGGAAATTGTGAGTACTAATATGAAGTACTACTTTATTGGTATAAAAGGTACAGGAATGTCAGGATTGGCTTGTATCTTAAATGATTTAGGAAACACAGTAATCGGTTATGATGATTACAAAGAGCATAAATTTACTGAAAACGAATTAGAATTAAGAAACATAAAAATATATAATGATAGTTCCTATCAACTAACCGATGAAATCGTTGTATATTCAGCAGCTTTAGATGAAAATCATATTGAATTACAAAGAGCCAAAGAAAAAAATCTAAAAATATTAAAATACAACGAAATGCTAGGAGAAGTAACCAAAAAATTTAAAACAATAACCATAAGTGGTTGTCATGGTAAAAGAACAACCTCAAGCATGTTAAGTCATGTCATTGATAACATTATTGGATGCAACTACCTAATAGGTGATGGAACAGGTAAATCAAACAAAGAAAGTGATTACTTTGTCATTGAAGCTTGCGAATATAAAAGACATTTTCTTGCCTATCACCCATATATGTCAGTAATAACTAACATTGAATTAGACCACACAGACTATTACAAAGATATAAATGATATGGCTGATGCCTATCAATCTTTGCTTAATAACACTAAATTTAAAACCGTATTATGTGGTGATGATAAAATAGTAAGAAAACTAACAACCCATATAGACACCATGTACTATGGACTTAATGATAATAACGATATAATTGCTAAAAATATTGAATACCATGAAGGTTATACCTGTTTTGATGTATATATAAATGATAAATTCTATGGAAACATTAAAATAAAACTTGCTGGGGATCACATGGTATTAAATACCCTTGCCGTAATTGGTATATGTAATAACTTAGGACTAAATAAATATGATGTCATAGAACAACTAGAAACTTTTACTGGTGCAAAAAGAAGATATCAAGTAAAAGAAATAGAAAGCACAATTATCATAGATGACTATGCCCATCACCCTACAGAAATAAAAGCTACAATCGAAGCTACAAGAAACAAATATAAAAACAAAAAAATAATAGCCCTATTCATGCCAAATACCTATTCAAGAGTAAAAGATTTTTATAAATCATTTGCGGATAGCCTAAACAAAGCAGACTATGTATACCTTTTTGATATAGCCAAGGGTAGAGAAAATCCAAATGATTTTAAAGGAATAAGTTCTAAATTAATACTAGATAATTTAAACAATGCTGAAATGATAACCCTAAATGATGAACAAAAACTTTTAAAACATAAAGGAGATGTCTTATTATTTATGAGTTGTCAAAACATTTATATAATAGAAGAAAAATTAGAAAGATTATTAGGTGGTAAAGTTGGAAAAAAAATTAAAATAATCATAGCAAGTATTATATTATTAATTCTAATAATAGCCTTAATAGTAACGAATACTCCAAAAAAAGAAAAAGAAACAAAAAAAGATAAAAACACTTATGTCTGCACTTATACACAAAATGTAGCAGAAGTAGATATCATTACAACATACTATGTTCATTTTGATAAAGAAAATATTAAAACTATAGACATAAATAAAATTTATAAAGGAAATACTACCAAAGCAAAAGATGGCATTGCTAATTATAGATATATTATTGGAGTAGAAACGGGACAATATAGTGAATACAAAGGATTTACGGCTAAAGTAAATAAAGACAGTAAAAATGAATATAATTATACATACACCTTTGATGTAAATAAAATAGACAAAAATCTAGCATCATTATTTGGAGTCCATACTACTATAAATGAACAAAAAGAATATTTTAAAACCAACAATTATGTTTGTGAATAGGTAAAAAGTAAAAAAAGGTAAAGTGAAAAGTTAAATTCCACTTTCCTAAGCCGATTTAAATTTGTAGAAGAAAAGTCCATTTTATGGGCTTTTTATCGTCATATAGGTAGTTGATTTTTATAAAAAAGTAGTGTAAAATACATAAATGAATGGAAATTTAACCACGACGAAAAGACGAAATTAGGTCAAATAAATTTTTCTGTAAGACTAAATTCCGTTTTGATAGTTAAAGTTCAATTTAAGGGTGTTTCTATTCATAAATATAAGAAATTTTGTGGTGATTATTTCTTATAAATATGTTTTATGAGATAAGGTTTTAATACTACCTCATCTCTTTTTATTTGTTTTATATCTAATAAATCCAATAGTTCTTTTCCATATAGGAATTCCATTATTTCATACGGAGTCTTTCCATTTAATGATTCTCTTGGAGTAGAATTAATATGTGAGAATACTAAATTTAAATCTTCTTGTGTAATATTTTTAAGACTTAATTCATTAGTAATTATATCTCTGACATAGTTGTGGTTGTTTTCAACTCTTGCTTTTTGACTTGACTGCATTGGATCACAATAAAAAATATTTGTTCTAAACTCACCGGTTTCAATATTAAATTCGAATAAGTTATGTTTTTGGAATTCAACACCTCTATCAGTAAGAATTAAAGAAAAATATTTTCTATATAAATCGTGACCTAAAGTTGACTCTAAATATTCTAAGGATTCAGCCATTGATAATGAAGTTTTATCTTTTTTCAATATTCCAAACATAAACATAGTATTTTGAAATAAGAAAGTTTGAATATAAGGACCAGATTGCTCATTATAAACGGTGTCCATTTCTATAGTTATAACATTTTGATTTTGTTCTTTAAATTTAAGATAGTCTTCATATTTTCTACCATCATAGTTAGCAATGCTTTTTCTTTTTTTGTATTTATTTTTAAATTGCTTTCTAGATACTTGTTCCTTTAAAGAGAAAACGTCAATACCTTCTTCTTTGAAAACTCCCATTTCAATATAATTATAAATAGTCTTTTCACATTGAGAAATTTCGTTATGTGAAGATAAAATTTGATAAACTGATTGACCTTGCTTTAATAAAGGGGCCATAATTTGTCCAATTTGTTTCTTTTCTGAAACAGTTAAATTAATACCAACTCTAGAATCAACTAATTCATCTAAATATTCTTGATTAGCTTTAGTAGCATAATAAAAATATTTATCCAAATGACAGTTAGTAATTTTAGGACATTTATTACAAGCGCCAGGGGATCTATCTCTCATTTTACAAATTGGTTCTTCATAAAGTTCACATTTTTTAAAGCAAGTCCCACATTCCTTTCGATGAATACAAATATTAGGATATAATCTGACGTTTCTAGGTTTAAATTCACGATGCTTTCTAATCTCTTTAGCAATAGTAGTGGGATCTTTACCTAATGTTCTAGCAATATCAACTTTATTACACCTGTTTTCAATTCCTGTTTGAATTATTTTTCTTTCCTCAAGTGATAAGTGTTTGTTATCACAAGTTTGTTTCTTATTCATTTTTACCATCCTTTCATTAAGAAACACCCTTGGATAACTATTATATAAAAAGGAATTAAGTCTTGCAAGATTTCAAGTGGAATTTACTGTAAGACTAAATTCCAGCCAAATATAGGGAAAGTGGAATTTAACTTTTCACTTTACCAATAAAAAAAACTACAAAATAAATAAAAAAGTTAAGAATTAGTATTTATTCTTATCTTTTTTTATGCTATAATTTAATATGATAGATTTACTATACACAAATTTAACTATTTACCGAAAGGATGTTAATTATGAATAAATATTTTAAATATATACTACTCACTATTTCCTTATTTCTTATAGGAAGTATGAAAGTTGAGGCTGGCTTGATTTCTGGTGGCAACAGAGTAACGTGTGATTACATAACCCCTTCTGGGAAAAAAATATATTTAGCAACAGAAGATGGTGGTAAAACATGGTATGCTGACACTTCCGTAGCCGGCTTGGGACTTAAGTTAAATCCATTTAGTTTAGCAAAATCCGAATTGGATGTAGTAGATGGCTTAAGTACAAATGGTGCCAATTGTGAAGAAGTTCAAAAAGCAGATATAAAAGAAAATGATCAACAATTTGGGTGGGATCCTAATGATTTAAAAACAAGGCGACCAGATTACTATACGGGAGATAATAAGGCGGAAAATCAGAAAGAATATACAAAGCAACAGGAAGAAGCCAATAAAGCATCCATCAAAGAACAAGCGTTGAAAGATGCCCAAGGCGGTAATAGTGCGCCAATAAATCCACAAAATCCAGGAACCACATCCTGCCAGAGTTTATTTGCAGGGTTAGAAGACGAATTAAAAAAAATATTTAACGCTATCAAAATTGTAGTACCAATTCTTGTAATAGTATTTTCATCACTTGACTTTGCCAAAGCGATATTTGGTGGAAGCGATGATGATGTAAAAAAATCACAAATAAAATTTGTAAAAAGATTAGTTGTAGCGTTTGTCTTCTTCCTACTTCCAACTTTAATGGCATTTGCTATGGGTATTATGGATGTAATATATAATGGTGGCAATTTTGATTGTCTAATATTAAACTAAAAAAGGAGATGTTATTATGCTAGGTATATTTAATTCTAACTTAATTAATATTCTTGACAATGCTGCCTTAAAATCTATAGGAACATTTATAAAAGATGCCCTACGTTCTGTTGCAGCAGCATTAGATTCATTAATTTATCAAGTTGTATCATTCTTATATAAATTGTTCTTCTTTGTATCAAGCACAGAAATATTTCAAAATGATGCTGTTAAAAATGTATCAAAGAACTTTCAACTTTTAGTCGCTGTAGTTGTAATGTTTTCTTTGTCTATTTCACTAGTTAATTACATAGTAAATCCCGATAATATGAAAAGCGGTAAAGTACCTGCAAGTAAACTAGTGACTAAAGTAATTACTTCTTTAATACTATTACTTACTATAAATATAGTTTTTGCAACAGCATATAGACTCCAAAACGCTATCATTGAAAATAACTTTGTAGGCAAATTAATATTAGGAGACAAAGCACAATCATTTGATGTTGAATCTATGGGCATGAGTTTCTCTAAAAGTATATTAAGTGCTTTTATAACTGACAATCCTAATAAGTCAGGAAGTGTACCACAATATAATATACAAGATGCAAATGATTTATTTAACAATATTTTAACCAAAGAAAGTCAATTTCATTATCTAACTGATTTTATTAATGATAAAGATGACCAAGGAGAATACATTTTAAATTATAATGCTTTATCAATACCGGTAGGATTATTCATTGGTTATATTTTACTTACATATGTTGTTGGTGTTGGCGTAAGAACAGTGCAATTATTCTATTTACAAGTTATAGCACCAGTTCCAATATTATTCTACGTTTTACCAAATGGTGATGATAAATTAAAAAAATGGACTCAACAATGCATAACCACATATCTTGATTTATTCATTAGACATTTAATTATATATTTAACAATATTCTTATGCTCTAATCTATTGTCATCAGATGGAAGACTTATAATTCCATCAGGGGCAGACGAATATAAAAACTGGATAATTTTAGCTCTAGTAATAGCGATAATGTTATTTGCAAAAAAAGCCCCTGACTTAATTAAAGAACTATTCCCAGCAACAAGTAAAGCAAGTGGAGACTTTGGATTAAATTTAGGGAAACAATTTAAAGGAACTGCAGCAGGTGCTGTTCTTGGTGCAGGAGTTGGCGGAATTGCTGGAGCAGCAACAGGCCTACTTAGCGGAGGTGGTATTGGAGGCATGATAGGAGGCTTCAATCGTGGAGCATATGGTGGACTAACCGGCAAAAAACTTAGTGATACAATGTCAAAAACAAAACAATATGGAAATATGAGAAGAAATCAAGGCATAACTGGATGGGATAGAATGACAACCAACATGAGAAATACATTTGGTATACAAGATCAATTATCTAAATATGAAAATCAAATATCACAATATGAAAAACAAGCTAAACTTGGTAAAGCTATTACTGATAGAGCAAAAGCATTAGCATATAGTAGTAACACAAATGGTTCATATACCACTAGTGCTGGCATAACCTATACCGGTGGATTAGAAACACTAAAATCATCAATTGAATACGCAAAAAGTGTAGGTGATACATCATTCAGTTTTGGAGGACAGCAATTTCATTTAACTCAAGCTGATGCAATATTAAAATCTGTAGAAAAAACTGCCACAGATTCTATTATCAATGGTGGCTCAGATGCTCAAATTACCGCAATGATGAGCAATCTTCAAACTATGGCTCCAAATGCAACCGATGCTACAAATGTACGCACAGTTACAAAAGATGCTGAGACCAGAAAAGTACAAATTGAAAATAGTGAAGGCTATATAAATGCAGTTAAACAAAAACAAGGAAAATAAAAAGGAGTGTGATATTAGATGAACAGTTTCTTAGTTCCGGCAAACTCTAAAAAAGGAACTTTGATATTCAATTTATTCTTACCGGCAGACCTAATAATTTTTGGAACAGGACTATTAATATCTTTAATTCTTTTGGCCGTTAGTGAAACCACTACTGATACAGGCACAGTTTTACTAATTAGTCTGCCAGGAATTATTACAGGTATTCTAGTTGTCCCAATACCAAATTATCATAATGTTAGGACAGCTCTAAAAAGTATCTATCTATTTTATTCAAATAGAAGAAGATACATATGGAAAGGTTGGTGTTTCTATGAACGATTCATTAAAGAATATGAAGCAGAAAAAGCAAAAAATTAATTCAAAATATACAGAAGACTGGCTACCAATAAAAGCAATAGCAAATGGGACAATTGTCTTAGATAATAATATGAAAGTAACAGGGGTAAAAATTACTCCAAGAAATATCTTTATCTTAGACCAAATTACCCAAGAAAATGTTATCGTAGCATTAAAAAATTTCTATAATACACTAGATTTTGAATTTTGGATAATTTCAGCAGATAGACCAGTAGATATATCAGCATACTTAGCTCAATTACAACTATTATATAACTCAGTAAATAGTACAATCATAAGAAAAATGATAATGCAAGACTTACAAAAAGCAAATATGTTTATGGATAACAACGTTACAGATACTGAATATTTCTTGTTATTTAAAGAAAAAAATCCTGAAGTAATTCAAAAAAGACTAAGAACAATTATGATGGGACTAGCCAACGCTGGATTAACGGCAACACAAACATCCAATTCTGATCTAAGATCAATTATTGAAAACTTCCTAAATGGAGGAATGAATACTGAATTTGGGACGGTGATTAAGAAATGAATTTAAAATCTCAATTAGCGCCAAAAGGATTACAATTTAATCCATCAGATTTTAACATCAGTGATAAATATGCAACAATATTAACAGTAATATCATATCCTAGATTTATAGGGCCAGGATATTTATCAAGCCTAACAAATATGTCAGGCGTAAAAGTAGTAATAAAGCATATGCCTCTACCATTTTCAGTTCTAGCTAAAATGTTAAATAAAGAAATAGCCGATTTAAAACAAAAATATCAAGATGAACACGATAAAACAATACAAGAAAGAATAAGACAAGATGTTGACTCCCTAGAATACTTTATTCAACAGTTTACCGCAGCCCAAACAAGAACATTTGACTTTCAAATGCACATCATGATAACCGCGGACACTAGAGAAGACCTAGAAATAAAAAAATTAACATTAAAAAATTACTTAGATGCAATGGAATTAAGAGCTATACCATTAAAGTTTGAACAAGAAAGCGTGTTAAAATCAATATTACCAATATTTGATGCTCAACCAATAGAAATGCGTATTGGTACTCCAATGCCATCTCCTACTATGGCAGCCATGTATCCATTCATTTTTGATAGTATAAAAGACACAGGCTTATCAACATTACTAGGAGTAGATTTCTCGGGTGGTGTTATTCTATTTAATCAATTCTTATACCAATTAAAAAAAGAAAACAATAGAAATAATGCCAACATGATTATCTTAGGAACATCAGGAAGTGGTAAATCCACTGCCGCAAAACTATTATTAAGAAGCCATATAAGAAATGGATACCAAATCGTAGCCATTGACCCAGAAGGTGAAATAACAGAAATGACAAAAATGTATGGTGGAGAAGTAGTGGACCTAGGTAAAGGTGGAGAATTTGGCATGGTAAACCCACTAGAAATAGTTATGGATGCCGACGAAGACGAAATAAAATCAGGTTTAGGCTATACTGTATTAACCAAAACGATTCAGTCATTAAAAGCCTTCATGAAATATTATGATCCGAACATTGAAGAAGATGTCCTAACTTTGTTTAGTGAAGTAGTACAAGATACATATATAAGATTTGGAATCGATTATAACACAGATTTTTCTAAATTTACATCTAAGGATTTTCCGATTTTTCAAGATGTATATGCAACAATTAAAGGAAGATTAAC
The DNA here is from genome assembly GCA_905199855.1 of uncultured Clostridium sp. Lineage (GTDB taxonomy): Bacteria > Bacillota_I > Bacilli_A > RF39 > UBA660 > CAG-762. Next base: position 21,647 of record CAJKHY010000004.1, on the reverse strand, counting down.
TGCTATGACAGAAAAAACTCATGAAAGAGATGTCATGGAAAGGCTAGAATTAAAAATAAGACCATTAACAAGAGAATTAAAATACTATTTCAATGGACATACTTCAATTGCAACATCAAGTGATTTCATAGTATTTAACATAAAAGAATTAATGAATGCTGACGAAAATATAAGAAACGCATTATTATTTAACGTTCTTAAATTTGCATGGGGCTTATGTTTGAATCCAAATGTTAACTCAATAATGTCAGTAGACGAAGCCCATGTATTACTTGGAGCAAGAAATGTTTTAGGGGCAGAATTTTTAGCACAAATGCAAAGACGTGCAAGAAAATACAATACTGGAACAATTATTATAACCCAACAACCATCTGACTTTGCAGCACCAGATGTATTGATACATGGTAAAGCAATATTTGATAATGCCTCTTATTACTTAGTCATGGGACTAAAAAAACAGGCAGTAGATGACTTAGCAAAATTAATTGACCTAAATGATAATGAAATAGATAGTATTAAAAGATATAGCCAAGGAGAAGCTTTGTTCGTATGTGGTAATAGAAGAATGCGTATCAACGTAATAGTTACTGACGAAGAATTAGAATCATTTGGCAGTGGTGGTGGACTATAAAATTCAAACTAAATTAGTATGGTGGTGAAAGAATGAAGTTTTTAAATTTTATAAATAATAACAACAAAGAAAATAATTCAAAAATAAATGGCATTATAAAAATGCTAAAAAATCTAAAGACAGCAAAAATAATAAGCATCATTGCTATTGGCTTTGCCTTCGTTCTTTTTATTGCTGTATTTATTTATGTTGTTCTAAAAATATTTGCCTCTCTTGCCACCTTAAACTCTGTAGAACGTGCAGGAGCAGAGCGCCTTAAAGGTGAAACTGATTATGAAAGAAAGATAATAGAAAGAGACGAATTTTTAAATTTCACTCAATATTTTGATAGTAAAGATGAAAAATTAAAAGAAAATAATGATAAATATTTTGATGCTTTATATGATGCCTATGAATTTTATAAAGAAGATAAAAATGGTGGGTCTATTTGGCAATCAATAGGAAGTTTTTTTAGAAAAATATTTCGTTCAAAAAGAACACAACATGCTCCTTTATATCCAGATAATGCTAATACTAAAATGTATGGTGTACAAATAGATACTACTTTAATTACAGCAACATTATATAATAGTAGATATCAGTCTGAAATGACAAGAAATGACGAATTTGAAAAAGAGTATAGTTATTTTGTGGAAGAAGGAAAAGGATATGACCTTCATACTGGATCATATCGTGATTTTGTAGAAAATAATTTTTTATATGATGCAAAACAATCTATAGATTCAAAATATCATTTGTCTAAATTGAGGAAAGCAATTGAAGGAGTAGAGGTATTGTCAAAATATCAAATTAAAAGAATTGAGACATATTTAACAATACATCCAGAATATGTGGGAACCTATACTGATACAACTAGACATATAGAAATTAATATTGTTGATGTTGGAATGGAAGGACAATGCATTAGTCGTGTAGGGAATTATGGTATGGTTTTGGGACCAACTGAGTATTATAATAGGGTTATTCAAACTGAAGGTTACTATTGGGATTGCGATCCTAATAAAGATTCTACATGTAAATCTTGTATGGAAACATATGATTTATCTTCTTATGATGATGATTTATATTGCTTTGATAATGAATTAACTGATTCTTCTGATGCCCAAGGTATATATGGTTGTAAAGAAACAAATGCTGTCAAATACTCTAAGCCTTTTTCTGGTTCTGGTGACATTGGGCTTGATGACTTAAGTTATGAATTAGACTGTGAAGGATATAATGAATATTTATTAGGTAATTTACCAACTGATGCTGATGTTGAAATGTTTTGTGGAAAAGATGAAGAAACAGGAAAAGACAAATGTTACTGTGATAGATTTATTGAATCATATTACCATCAATACGTAGATAAAACTGATGTTAAACAAAAAAGACGAGATATTAGCCAAATAGTATTTGAAACATATAGTTTGTATTCATATTATGAAAATGCTACAATGATATACAATGTTTGTAGTGATAAAGATGTAGATATAATAAGTTATCGTGATTTAAGCTGTGCCGGAAGAAGAAAATCAAGATATTACAATAATAATTATTATGAAGAAATAGATTATGAACCACAGCCAAAACCAAACCCAGAAGAAGTAGATACAGATTTTTGCACCAATTATGTAGATAGTAGTAGCTATAATAAATCAATTGGGGATAAAATTGCTAGCATTAAAACAAATGCATCCCTAATGCAAAAGACATATCATTATGGTGGTTGGGATTGCAATAAATTTGCCAGTGCAGCCTTAAAATTGGGTGGTGTTAATTATGGTGCATCTGCCGCCGAAATGTTTAGAGGAAAAAGAGATAATTGTGTTGATGTAAACAGTGTAATGCCAGGAGATTTATTTTTTACTAGCCGATTAGACAGTAATGGTAATTGTAAATTAAGTCATGGAAGAAGTAATAGATTTGGTTGTATTGGGCACGTAGGTGTTGTTACTGCTGTTCATCCTGATGGTGCTATTGAGATAACTCATATTACTACTGAAGGCGAACCAGCTTATACCACTACCATTTATGATGCATACGACAATAGGTATGCTCCAAATGCAAAAGGTTCTGCATGGATTGCTGGTTTTGTAAGACCATATTAAGAGGTGATATAGTGAAAAAAATATTAATAATATTAACACTATGCTTGTTAACTGGATGTTCTGTTGATTATGAACTTATAATAAATAACAATAACACTTTAGACGAAACAATATATTTTACTGAAACAAACGAAGTATTGTCAAAATATGGTGAACCAATAAGTACAGCAGTTAATAATATAAAAGAGTTTTATTTGTCGGGTGAAAATGATATAGAACCCCAAATTATTGTAGCAAATAAAGCAAACTTTAAAAACAATAATGGACAATCAGCAACATATAAATTAAAAAAGAATATAGATAACATTCAAGATTTTTCAAAATCATTATTCTTTAATTATTATTTTGAAACATCTAAAATAACAAATGACAGTGCCACCTACACCATTTATGGCAATAAATTTAACTATGATAATGTAAAAAAATTAACGACTTCATATAAATATACTTTTGATGTAGATAACATAGTTATAAAAATACAGTCATATTATGATATTATTGATAGTAATGCCACCAAAATAGACAAAAAAACCAACACACATTATTGGGTTGTAAATGAAAACAATGCATCCAATTTTGAGTTAAAACTAACATATTCTAAAAAAAATAAATATACATACAACGAAAAAAGTGAGCCAAATGTTATTGAAAAAATAACAGGAAATATTGTTGAAAAAGTATCATTTGGTAAAGTAAATGGGACTGAATTTGTAAAAAACAACAAAATAGTACCAATAATTCTTATAGGAATAGTACTAACAATTATATTGGTAATAGTACTCTTTATTAAAAAGAAAATAGAAAAAACCAATAGAATATAGAGGTGATTAAAATTGAAAAAAACTTTATATTTATTAATTGTTATATGTTCATTTAGTTTTTACTATAGCTTTAATAACAACAAATCTTTTTCTATTAGAACCGAATCTTTAATTAAAATGGATGATAATGAAGAAGGATATTGTCCCGGAGTATCTAACTGTTGTGAAAGTGGTTACAATGTTATGTGCCACATGGTTGACCCAATCAAAAATTATCGTGTTACCGATGTAGTATGTGGAAATCGTGGAGGCGGAGTATATCATAAAGGTATGGACTTAACAAAAGGCACTGGCGATGGTAATATCTATGCTGTATTTGATGGTAAAATAATTGCCACAACCAATAATACTAAAAATTGTGCGCCAGGAGAAAGTTTAATATGTTCACCAGTAACATGCCCAAGTAGTCGTGGTGTTTCCGTTACACTGGAAGTTACTGATTCAAGATTTGCTGGATATCAAGTACACTATATGCATATGTCAAGCAAAACAGTCAAAGTAGGAGATATAGTAAAACAGGGACAATTACTAGGTAAAATTGGAAATACAGGTTGTTCAACAGGAACACACTTACATTTTCAAATAAACAACTACGCAGGAAAACCTATATATATTACCCCATATTTCACTGACAAGACATCATACGCTTGTGGAGGTGTAACCGAAAGTGCACCAAACAAACCATTAACAAATATAATTACAGTTTCATCACTATTAAAAGATGCCACAGGAAGGAGATATCAGCCTAACATTGGTAATTGCGTAGGTTCAATTAATAATAAATTTAATCAAGGTATTGAATTGGATAAAAAAGATATCAATGACATAGTTAACGTTTATGCCTTAGAAGGAGGCAAAGTAGTAAATGAAACAACCACTAACTGCAGAAACGGTGTAACTATATTTACTAATCATGGCGAATTTCATAGTTATTGCAACTTAGAAAATGTATACACAACATATCAAATAGGTAGTAATATAGAAATGGGTACAATGATAGGAACCATTGGAAACAGCAAGTTTGTCTATATTGTCAAAAGAAACAATAAATATGTTGATTTAACTAACTATTTTTTATCTTCTTATGGAGGCGCTTGTCAAAATAAAGACAGGAAAAACTGTAATAAAATATTAGATGCTATTCAAAAATTACAATGTAAAAATACTACCACAAGATAGTTGAGGTGAGAATATGATTTTAAATCATAAAAAAATTATATTTTTAATATTAAGTTTATTTTTGTTAACAGGATGCACCATTAATTATAATTTAATTATCGATAATAATGAAATAACAGAAAAAATAACCTTAATCAATGAAAATATTGAAATTACTGATGAAACATTAAATACAATAAAAGATGATTATGGAAATTATTATTCTATTTACTACGATTCTGATCCAGAAGAATGCTTTGAAGATAATTGTCCAACCTATATTGACAACATTTTTTCAGCATCGACAGTCTATACTGATTATTACAAATACCGTGAATCAAAAGCCATAAAAGACTTTTTTGGAGAGATTAAAATAAATCAAAATAAAAAACTAGTTATCATCAAGGCAACTCCTAAAACTGAGTTACAAAACATTTTAAAAGATGTAAACTATATAAAAGCACCAGTAAATCAACTGAACATAAACATAGTATTACCTTTTAAAGTAACAAGTAGCAACGCTGATAAAGTAGAAGGAGATACATACACTTGGATATACAATAAAGATAACGCAGATAAAGTTTTAACCATTTCATATGATACAAATGATAGTAATAACATAGTAATTGATAACAATAAAGAAAATGAAAGTAACAAAGAAAATAATCAAACAAATAACACCACTCAAAAATCTAATAATTCAGTAAACAAATATATTTTTTTGGGCATAGTATTTAGCGTTATAATAATTATAGGGATCTTTATCTTAAAGAAAATGAGAAGTAATGATAATGTATAAGGTAGGTGATAATTATTATGAATAAAAAAACAATAACTTTAATACTAAGTTTATTTCTTTTAACAGGATGTACTATTAATTACGATGTAACAATTAACAAAGACCTAACAGTTGTTGAAAACATGGAAATACTAGGTGATGATCGTTTTAAAATAGGAAATGAATACACAGTAGATACCATGTATGAAACCCTAAAAGAAACATATTCCGAATTACACCAAGATGAGGATTTAAATAATATTAAAAAATATTCTAGTTCAGGTAACATGGCCATATCTAGTAATAAAACATATAAAAATTTAGAAGATTTTGCCCAATCCAAATATATAAAAAAGATATATGTTGATGGCTTAAAAATAGCAAAAGAAAAAAATTTAATTACCATATCAAGTGATAACAACTTAGATAATTTTTGGTTATTTGTTGATGGTATGGAAGAAGAACCTATTGTAACAAAATTAGAAGTTAAAATAAAAGTACCATACGTAGTTACAAAAAATAATGCTGATCAAGTAGATAACAAAACAAATACATATACATGGACATATGATTTCCATGACTACTCTAAAAGAATCAATTTAGAGTTTGATAAAAATAGAATATTTAAAACAGGTATAGATTATCTTAAAATTATTAAATATATCTTATATATAATAGGTTTATCGCTCCTTGGATACATAATCTATAGAGTTATAAAATTAAAAAATAAAAAAAATAACAAAATTTAGAAAAAATATTTAATTATTCTTATTGATTAAGTTTAAAAAATATGTTATTCTTTATATGTATGGTAGAGTGATTAGGTGATTTTATATGAACTTTAAAAAATTATTATTGGTCTTATGTTTAACAACAATGGTAATGTTCTCTTTATTACTTGGTTTTAGTTATGCTTGGTATGCCACAGCAACATCTACTAGTTTTGATATAAAAACCCCTACTAGTGATAAAATTGTTGTAGAATTCGCAACAAGTAAATATATAAGTACAACAACAGGTATTCCCTTAACCGAAGCAGAAGTTCCAACAAAAGCAGATAAGACTATATTTACTGTAAAAGCTAATTCAAGCATGAGTATGACTGCTAAATATACAGTCCTTCTGCAAGATATTACCATTGATGAAAATCTAAAAAATAGCAGTTTCAAGTGGCAATTATTAAAAGATGACACAAGTGTCGCAAATGGTGATTTCGCAAATATTGGTGATAGTACAACTCTTGATTTATATACTACTAGTTTAGTATTAAATGCTACTGATGCTGATAACTATGAATTAATAGTATGGCTTCATGAAACAGGTGAAGTACAAAACGAATTGATGGACAAACCATTTTTGGCTACGGTTGCAATAAAGACATTCTTATCTTATTAAAGTTACTCAAAGAGAAAACAAAGTTTTTCTCTTTTTATATAGACAATATTTTTTTAATATGATAAAATTATCTTAGATAAAAATAAAGGTGTGATAATAAAATGAATGTATCTTTAGAAACAAAAGGAAAAATAGTAAAAAGTATTGTTTTGTGTTTAGGCATTGTATTAGTATTCCTTATAGCATTTTTCATAATAAAAATATACACCACTGAATATACAGTAACATTTATGAATGAAGACAACACTATAATTGAAATAAGAAAGGTAAGAACAGGAAATTCTGTCATAGAACCTGCAGAACCAAGAAGAGAAGGATACAAATTTCTTGGCTGGTACTTTGACAATACTAAATATGATTTTAGTAAAAAAATAAAAAGTGATACCATAATCTATGCCAAATGGGAAATTAACAGCGATTACATATTTAGTTATGTTGTATCATTTGACTCAAACGGAGGAAGCACCGTAGACTATCAAACCATTGAAAGTGGTAAAACTGCGACTATTCCAAAAACTCCTACCAAAAATGGACACGTATTTACAGGGTGGAAGTTAGATGGTATTGATTATGATTTTAATACACCAGTAACCAAAGATATCAAACTTGTAGCAAGTTGGGAAGTTGCCCTAACTGATGACCAAACATATTTATCTGTAGCAAGAGAAGAAGTAAAAGACTTTGCTGTTGTACAAGCCAATCAAACATTAAAATCAACTGCCGTAAGTGGTAAATGTCAAATTACATGGACCGATGCTGACTTCAGCACAGTTACAAGAGACACAACTGATAAAAAGGTAACCATTGTTGCAAATATCAAATGTGGAAGTGCTAACGCTAAAAAATCAGTAAACGTAACTATTCCCGCTTCAACATACAAATACACAATGGAAAAGCAAGGGACAACTAATTATAAATTCATTGCTTATGATAACGATAAAATTCTAAATAATTATAATCTATATACAAGCAATCAAACAAGCCTAGTCCAAAAGTGGCAAATTCACAAAGACGGTGATTACTTACTAGTGAGCAAAAGCAAATATGTCAAAAATGGAACTTATTACATCGCTTACGAGGATGATTTAAATACCAAATACGCCATAACCATAAAATAATAATAAATCAAATATTAAAGCATAAATTTTACTAGGAGGATATAACATGAAACTAAAAATAAAATTTATGCTTTTTATTATGTTTTTTTCAGTTATCACAGTAGTAAAGGCCGATGAAGTTGACCTAGCAAAAAATGCAAAAAGTGCAATATTAATTGAAGCATCAACAGGAGAAATCATGTGGGAAAAAAATGCCCACGAAAAATTAGCACCCGCTTCCATGACCAAAATGATGAGTATGTTACTAGTAGTAGAAAGCATTGACAAAGGCAACCTAAAATGGGATCAAATGATAACCGTATCAGAAAACGCCAGCAAAATGGGTGGTAGCCAAATACTCCTTGAAACAGGAGAGCAAATGAGTGTAGAAGATTTATTTAAAGGTGTAGCGGTAGCATCAGGCAATGATGCAGTCGTAGCCTTAGGAGAAGCCATCGGGGGCAGTGAGGAAATGTTTGTGAAAATGATGAACGACAGAGCTAAAGAATTAGGCCTAACCGAAACAAATTTTAAAAATCCTCACGGACTAGATGAAGAAAACCATTACTCAAGTGCACACGACATGGCAATGATAGGAAAAGAATTAGTCAAACATAAAAAAGTATTAGAATATACAGGTATATACGAAGATTACCTAAGAAAAGGAACATCAAAAGAATTTTGGTTAGTAAATACCAATAAACTAGTCAGATTTTTCAAAGGCGTTGATGGATTAAAAACGGGTTATACAGATACTGCCGGATATTGCCTAACCGCCACAATAGAAAAAGATGGTATGCGACTCATCAGTGTAGTAATGGGTGAACCAGAAGCCACAACACGCAGTAGCGAAACCACAGGCCTAATTAACTATGGTTTCAGCATGTACAGCTTAGAAAAAATGCTTACAACCAGTAGTAATCTAGGCAATGCAAAAGTTTATCAAGGAGAAAATGAATACGTTACCTTACAACCATTAAAAGATGTAAGCATATTAAACAATAAAAACAAAGAAAAAAGAAATGTAACATACACACTTGACATCAAAACAATTAAAGCCCCAGTAAAAAAAGGAGAAATCGTTGGAAAACTAAACGTCATAGAAAATGGAAAAACAATTGATAAAATAGATGTTACCGTCAAAGAAAATGTAAAAAAAGCAACCCTAATTAAGATGTATCTAAGAAACTTAAAAAACATCCTAAGTGGTAGCATTGATTTCTAAATCCATTTACCCAAAAAGAAACTAAGTAGAAATAATTTTCTATTCAGTTCTTTTTTCTATTTCATAAAATTTCAATGTAAAAAGATATATATTCACAATTTTTTCAACCGAATATCATTTTTATATTGTATAATATAACTATAAAGAAAATAAAAAACAATATTCAATACTGATAGTTTGGGAAGTGAAACAATGTATAAAAAAATAAAAAAAACGATTATCAACAACTATAAGTGGATACTTTGCTTTATCTGTTTAGTATTATTCCTCGCCTTAGCAGAAGATGTATTTAACCACGAAATAATGAAAGGCGACATCATTGGTTATAAATTCATATCAACATATTTAATCAATGATTCATTAACACCAATTATTAAAATCATAACTTGGTTTGGAAGTGCCACCTGCTTATTACCCTTAACACTAATCCTACTTATAGCAATAAAAGACAAAAAAACAGGCTTACAAATCGGGGCAAACCTAATTATCATTACCATACTAAACCAAATGTTAAAATTCATTTTACAAAGGCCACGCCCAATAGAATTTAAAATTATCAATGAAACCGGATATAGTTTTCCATCTGGTCATTCCATGATAAGCATGGCTTTTTACGGATATATAATCTATCTAATCTATAATAATATCAAAAACAAATATTTAAAAACAGCTCTAATCAGCATATTATCATTATTAATAGTAATGATTGGCATCAGTAGAATCTATTTAGGCGTTCATTATACAAGTGATGTTTGTGCAGGCTTTTTAGTATCAATATCCTATCTAATAATATATATAAATTTTGCAAACAAAATTATAATGAACAAAGAAAAAAAGGAGGAAAAACAATGACATACACTGAAGCTATAAAAACAGCAATCTTAATTTTTCCTCTCATCTCATTTTTATTCACCATCCCATTCATCCTAAAACAATACCACAAATACGGATCTATAAACAAATTAAGAACCCTAATCATATATTCATTTATTCTATACCTAATAACCATTTACTTCCTAGTCATTCTCCCACTTCCAACCAAAGAACAATTACTAAATATGAAACCATTAAAACCAAACCTCATCCCATTCAACTTCATCAACAACCTCATAAAAGAATCGCCATTTATCATAAACAAACCAAACACCCACCTAAAAGCCATATTACATCCAAGTTTCTATACCGTAATATTTAATATACTAATGACCATCCCCTTTGGCATTTACCTAAAATATTATTACAAATATAGCTTCAAAAAAGTAGCAACCTTCTCATTCCTCTTATCATTATTTTTTGAAATAACGCAAGTTACAGGATTATATTTCATCTACCCAAGAGCCTATCGTTTATTTGATGTTGACGACCTTATCATGAACACCCTAGGAGGAATCATCGGTTACTATCTAGCCCTTTTAGTAGAAAAAATCCTACCATCAAGAGATGAAATAGACAAAAAATCTCTCCTCGTTGGACAAAAAGTATCAGGCTTAAGAAGAATCACCTTATTCTTCCTAGACCTCACCATTTACCTAACATTTCATACCATCACTATCTTTATCATCAACTATTCATGGATTAAATATATAACCATTCCAATCTATTACGTAGTATTACCTTACATTTGGAACAACCAAACTCTAGGGGGCAAATTTCTAAATATCAAACACACATTTCCAAAGTACCCATTTCTATCATCACTTATAAGAACCATCATTATTTATTTATACTATGTAAAAGTACCCATTCTAATAATTGAAGGAAGCATAAAACTAAATAAGACACTAAATTTAAATACTCAAATAAGCCTCGTCCTTTACCTAGTCATATTTATTATCCTCTTCATCACATACATTGTAACAACATTCAAAATCCTATTCAACCAAAAAGTATTCTATGACAAACTAACCAAAGTAGAATTTCAAAGCACCATAAAAACAGAATAAGAAACTGATACCAAATAACCGAAAGTATCGGTCTTTTTTTTACAAAAATTATCACCCATCTATCTGCCTTTGCTACGCCGTTCTAATTCACTTGACACATTCTTCAAAAATTTTACGTTTTCACAAAAAAATTTCACCTTCCCATTTTTCAAAAACGCCCATGCAGTTTTTTAAAAACCGAGCAAATTTCATACAGAATTTCAAAAACACCCATACAGTTTTTAAAAAATAGCAACATTGACAAAAATACCCGCTCATAGTATATTGAAAACACAAAAGGAGGTGTACTTATGCACATATCACAAATAATAAAATCATATCCACCATAATAAACAAACCATTGATTTTATAGCAACAAAAAATGAGTACGGCAGCTACTGTCGGAGTTTATGTCTAAAATAAAGAATACTTTTAATCTTTATTATTAGAAAAGTTCAAAATATCAAATGTCACAAGTGTTAAGATAACAGCATAATTCTTAAAAATCATTTTATAAAAAAAACTTGCCAAGTACAAATATATGTGCTATAATACTTCGGTATTTAAAAAAGGGAAGTGGATTATGAATACAGATAAAATAAGAAACATTGCTATTATAGCTCACGTAGATCATGGCAAAACAACGTTTGTAGATAGATTATTACAAAAATCAGGCACATTTAGAGAAAATGAGCAAATAAACGAAAGAGTCATGGATTCTAACGACATTGAAAGAGAACGAGGAATCACCATACTATCTAAAACTACAGCCATCAACTATGATGGATACCGTATAAATATTCTAGACACACCAGGCCATGCCGATTTCGGTGGCGAAGTGGAAAGAATTATGAACATGGTAGATGGTGTTATGCTACTCGTCGATGCTTATGAAGGCACTATGCCACAAACAAGATTCGTTTTAAAGAAGGCCCTCGAAGCCAAAGTAAAACCAATCGTTGTAATAAATAAAGTGGATAAGCCAACAGCACGTATTAATCAAGTAATTGACGAGGTCATTGACTTATTTATTGAACTTGGTGCCGACGATTCGCAATTGGATTTCAAAACTTGCTATGTTTCAGCTTTAAATGGCACGGCCAGTTTAGATTCTGATTTATCAACCCAAACAGAAAACTATGATGATATCTTTAAACTAATTATAAATGAAATTCCAGCACCTAAAGTAGATATAAATGGTTATTTACAATTTCAACCAGCATTATTAGATTATAATGATTACGTAGGAAGAATTGGTATTGGACGCATCCAATCAGGCACTATACATGAAAATGAAATGGTAAGTTGTGTGAGATTAGATGGTAGCATAAAACAGTTTAGAATACAAAAACTATTTGGGTACCTAGGATTAAAAAGAATAGAAGTAAAAGAAGCCCACGCCGGTGAGATTATTGCCATAGCTGGTTTAGAAGATATTTCAGTAGGAGAAACAGTATGTAACATTGGACATGAAAAAGCCCTACCAATATTAAGGATTGATGAGCCAACCTTACAAATGACCTTCATGGTTAATGATAGTCCATTCGTTGGCCGTGATGGTAAGTTATTAACGGCAAGAAAAATAGAAGAACGACTGTTCAAAGAAACCCAAAAAGATGTCAGCTTAAAAGTAGAACAATCATCAAATGATTCGTGGCTTGTTTCAGGTCGTGGCGAATTACACTTATCAATATTAATTGAGAATATGCGCCGTGAAGGATTTGAATTACAAGTATCAAAACCTGAAGTTATCTTGAAAGAAATAAATGGTGTTATCTGTGAACCATATGAAGATGTCCAAATAGAAGTGAAAGAAGAAAGCGTTGGAAATGTTATTGAAGCCTTAGGACTTCGTGGAGCCAAAATGGAAAACATGACTAACTTTGTTGACATGGTAAGATTAAACTATACCATTCCATCACGTGGTTTAATAGGTTTCACAACAGAATTTATGACAATGACAAAAGGATATGGCATCTTAAATCACACTTTCAAATGTTATGAAAAACAAGAAAATGTTAACATTGGCGAAAGAAAACTAGGTGTCTTGGTCTCTATGGAAAATGGTAAATCAACATCATATGCCATTGGACTATTAGAGGACAGAGGTATTATGTTCATAGAACCAGGTGAAGAAATATATGAAGGAATGATAGTAGGAGAATGTAACCGAGAAAACGATTTAGCGGTAAATGTAGTTAAGGGGAAACAATTAACCAATATGCGTGCAGCAGGTTCAGATCACACAGTAGTCCTAAAAAGACCAAGAAAATTAACATTAGAAGGTTGCTTAGACTATATCAACAGAGATGAACTAGTGGAAATAACTCCTAATCATTTAAGGTTAAGAAAAAAAATATTAAATACAGAAACAAGAAAGAAATACGATAGTAGAAACAAATAGTATTTCTTTCTTTTTTTAAATCAATTTATTATAAAAAAAGAGACCGTCCCCCTGAGGCCGATCTCCCAAAAAGAATAAAAAGGGGTTGGCTAGTGTGATACTAGCACCAATTCGCCTAAAAATTTGAATTGGTGATATATATAATAACCGCAAGTTTGACTTTTGTCAATAAAAAAACAAAAAAAAATTAAAAAAGTTGCAAAAAACTTTAAATATATGATATACTTGTATCATAAGAGAAGGTGGAACATGGAAAATAAGAATAAAAATAATGAAAAAAAGATTATTAGAAACGAAACACAATCAGTTACCTACAAGCCAACTAGTTATGAACAAAAATATATAAAAAGTAAAAAGATATGGGGAACTATTTTAGGAGTAGTTGCCTTTATTCTCCTAATAGTTGGAGCCACATACGCATGGTACACATGGATTAGAAATGCAGATGTAGAAACTAAAACAGGTATTTTTGATGTTCAATATAACAATGATACAGGTTCAGGTGCAGCTTTACAAGGAACTCTATCCCCAACCGAAGATAAAACAGGAGGACTAAGCACATGGGTAAATATCAGTAGAACCTCAACTAGTGTATCTGGCAATGCAACATTAAAATTACACATAACTGAACTAACCATGGGTGGCACTTGTTCAATAACTGCCCACGAGACACAAACAGCATGTGAAAGTGCAAGCGGAACATGGACAGCAGCTAACCCTAACAAATTTCACTTTGCGGTATACACTGGCGGATCATGCTCAAACACAACATATGACACCCCAACTAGTTGCGAAGCAGCAAATGAAACATGGACTCCTACTGAATTAGTAGGCACAGAAGGGACATTAGAAGGCGCGGTATCAGGCGGAGAAATAATTCTCATGAGTGGAATACCTTTAACCGAAACATCAACAAGATATTATATCTACGTTTGGTTAGATGCTAACGCCGAAGATGAGTATTCAGGATCCAAAGTAACTGGCTATATTTCAGCATCAGCAACACAAAGCTAAACTAAAAGTGATTATTCACTTTTTTTCTTTTGCACGATGTTATCAATATAAGAAAGGAATCATTTCTATTTCTCATTTAATAACTTAAATATTTTCTTTCAGTGACTTTTAGATACTCTGCAATATCAAACTATAAAACATTAAAAATTTATAACAATTCAATAAAAAAATACCTATGGTAAAGTGAAAAGTTAAATTCCACTTTCCTAAGCCGATTTAAATTTGTAGAAGAAAAGTCCATTTTATGGGCTTTTTATCGTCATATAGGTAGTTGATTTTTATAAAAAAGTAGTGTAAAATACATAAATGAATGGAAATTTAACCACGACGAAAAGACGAAATTAGGTCAAATAAATTTTTCTGTAAGACTAAATTCCGTTTTGATAGTTAAAGTTCAATTTAAGGGTGTTTCTATTCATAAATATAAGAAATTTTGTGGTGATTATTTCTTATAAATATGTTTTATGAGATAAGGTTTTAATACTACCTCATCTCTTTTTATTTGTTTTATATCTAATAAATCCAATAGTTCTTTTCCATATAGGAATTCCATTATTTCATACGGAGTCTTTCCATTTAATGATTCTCTTGGAGTAGAATTAATATGTGAGAATACTAAATTTAAATCTTCTTGTGTAATATTTTTAAGACTTAATTCATTAGTAATTATATCTCTGACATAGTTGTGGTTGTTTTCAACTCTTGCTTTTTGACTTGACTGCATTGGATCACAATAAAAAATATTTGTTCTAAACTCACCGGTTTCAATATTAAATTCGAATAAGTTATGTTTTTGGAATTCAACACCTCTATCAGTAAGAATTAAAGAAAAATATTTTCTATATAAATCGTGACCTAAAGTTGACTCTAAATATTCTAAGGATTCAGCCATTGATAATGAAGTTTTATCTTTTTTCAATATTCCAAACATAAACATAGTATTTTGAAATAAGAAAGTTTGAATATAAGGACCAGATTGCTCATTATAAACGGTGTCCATTTCTATAGTTATAACATTTTGATTTTGTTCTTTAAATTTAAGATAGTCTTCATATTTTCTACCATCATAGTTAGCAATGCTTTTTCTTTTTTTGTATTTATTTTTAAATTGCTTTCTAGATACTTGTTCCTTTAAAGAGAAAACGTCAATACCTTCTTCTTTGAAAACTCCCATTTCAATATAATTATAAATAGTCTTTTCACATTGAGAAATTTCGTTATGTGAAGATAAAATTTGATAAACTGATTGACCTTGCTTTAATAAAGGGGCCATAATTTGTCCAATTTGTTTCTTTTCTGAAACAGTTAAATTAATACCAACTCTAGAATCAACTAATTCATCTAAATATTCTTGATTAGCTTTAGTAGCATAATAAAAATATTTATCCAAATGACAGTTAGTAATTTTAGGACATTTATTACAAGCGCCAGGGGATCTATCTCTCATTTTACAAATTGGTTCTTCATAAAGTTCACATTTTTTAAAGCAAGTCCCACATTCCTTTCGATGAATACAAATATTAGGATATAATCTGACGTTTCTAGGTTTAAATTCACGATGCTTTCTAATCTCTTTAGCAATAGTAGTGGGATCTTTACCTAATGTTCTAGCAATATCAACTTTATTACACCTGTTTTCAATTCCTGTTTGAATTATTTTTCTTTCCTCAAGTGATAAGTGTTTGTTATCACAAGTTTGTTTCTTATTCATTTTTACCATCCTTTCATTAAGAAACACCCTTGGATAACTATTATATAAAAAGGAATTAAGTCTTGCAAGATTTCAAGTGGAATTTACTGTAAGACTAAATTCCAGCCAAATATAGGGAAAGTGGAATTTAACTTTTCACTTTACCTGAGAATAATTTTTAATCCCAATTGTTTAAAATATATTTTACAATTAAAAATAATATGATATAATGTAATAGGAAGGAGGAAGATTTGATGAGCAAATCTAAAAATGTAGTTAAAAAATTAACTACGATATTATTTACATTAGTAGCAATCTTCGGTGTGGGATTAACTAATGTAAATGCAGAAACAAAAACTGTAGATGTTGTGGATAAAGATTCTTTGGAAACCGCAATGAATGATAAAACAACAGATATAGTTAGACTTACTAGTGACATTACATTAAGAGAAGATTTAGATACAACTTTCTCTCTTGAAATGTCTAAAACTTTGGATTTTAATGGCTTTACATTAACTATACCACAACAATATAAGTTAAAATTAATTTATTATAATACTTTGGATTTAAAATTCATTAATTCAAATAGTTCTGAAAGAGCAAAACTTAATCTTTTAACTGATGTTGGCTACACACCAATTTATAACGAAATTAAGAAAGCTGAGTCTATTGTTAATTTTGAAATGGATGGTATAGATGTTGAATATATAAAAGATTTTGACAGTTTTTGGCAAACCGCTGGTGATTATAGTTTTAATAATGTAGTTTTTAAAAATCTAAAAGTTACTGGATTTCATGAAATAGTAGATACTAGAGCATATGAAAGCGTAAAATTTTCAAATGTTACTAAAGAAAGCAAAAATGCACCTGATAAAACATTTTTGATAAATAGTTCTACTTTAACTGTTGATGATGTAATTGATGCTGATTCTATTATAGAGTATCATGATAGAGAAGGCACTAAAATAGCAAATAGAACAGCAACACTTGCTACAATTGATGCTTATTGGGGTCCAATTACAGTTAAGAAAAAAGAAGTTCAAACAATAATGGCTAATAATGAAGCAACATTAAGAGATGCTGTTAATCAAATTAATAATAGCAAAGACACTGTTATTAAATTAAGCGATGATATTAAGTTGACAAATTTTCTTGAATTTTATGTTTTAGGTAATGTTACCTTAGATTTAGCAGGTAATACTCTAGATGTAACAAAAGGCAGTTTAATATTCTATTATGGTTATAAAGATGAAAATAATTATAATTTTAGAAGTAATTTAACCATTAAAGATAGTGGCAATGGTAATAATGGTAAAATAATTGGAAAAGGATTTGATGGTAGGGTAAGAATATCTACTATAGATATGGCTGAAGAATTAAAAAATTTACCTAAGGCTTATGGTTTTACTATTGATGGTGGAACTTATGCCGTTACCGGAACAGATTCATGGGATGAATATATATTTGATGTATTTTCTGATTCAGAACCTAATAAGCAAAACATTACTTTAAATGTTAATGTTAAAAAAGGTATTTTTGAAGTTGGAAAAGTAGATGGTGGAATATTTCATTTCCCTGATACTAATATGACAGCAAACTTCAATTTTGAAACACTTATGGTAAAAGGTCAAGGTGTTATACTAGGATTTAATATTTTAGGTAAAAAAAGAATTAATGAAGTAATACCAACTGATACAAAAGTATATTATACTTATGGTAACCAAGTAATTGAACTAGAAGATAAAGCAACATTAGTTATGCATGTTAAAACTGGTACAAGTGCTAGTCAACCACAATATATTAAACTTGCTAAAGAAACAGGTTTAAGTGTAGATAATGTAACATTACCAAATGTTATATTTGGATATACTGATGGACCAGAAGCAATAATTAATATTGCTAATATTGGTGCTGCTGAGTTAAAAATTACTAATGTAACAGTATCTGATACAGATAAATTTGAAATCATTGGATCAACAACACCAACAATAGGTATTGGTGTAACAAATACTGATTTTAAAATTAAAGCAAAATCTGGTCTATCTGCTGGAACATACACACCAACAATTACTGTAACTGATGAAAATGGTAAAACATATACAGCAACAGTTACATTAAAAGTTGAACCAAAACAATTAACAGGATTAGGAATTGATTTAGCTAGTACATGGGTTTATAAAGAAACTAAAACACCAACTCTAATAGGAGTTGAAGGTTTAACACCTGATGACTATGCAATTACTTATTCTAAGAAAGATGATTCTGAAAACTATGGTAAAATAATGCCTATATTAGTAGGTAAATATAAAGCTACTTTAAGTATTACAAATCCAAATTATACAGCAAGTGAAGCTAGTGTTAATTTTGAAATCAAACCAATTAATACTGAAGTAAAAGTAAAAAGTTATGATGAAACATTTACATATAATGGTTCAGAACACACAAAAAATGCTTATGATGTTTTATGGGCAAATAATGCAAGTGCAGTAACTGATAATAAATTACCTAATGGTGATAAAGTCACTGCAGAAATTACTGGTAAAGTAAGAGATGTTAAAGATACAGCTGATGGAAATAACACAATTGGAAAAATTACTATAACAAATGCTGAGGGTGTTGATGTAACTAATTGTTACGATAATATTAAAAATTATGCAGGTAAATTAACAGTAAACCCAATTACAACACCAATAGTTGTAACAGCTGGTTCAGATAGTAAAGCATTTGATGATACTGAATTAACAAAAAATACTTATACATATACTGATGGTGTATTATTATCTGGTGATATGTTAGAAGTTACAATTACTGGTAGCCAAAAATTTGTAGGTTCTTCAAATAATGTTGTAAGCAATGTTAAAGTAGTGAGAAATGGTGAAGATATTACTTCTAACTATACAATGGGAACACATGTAAATGGTGTACTTGAAGTAACAAGTGCAGAACAACCTTTAGCAATTGCAGATCAATATGTAAAAGTTAATGGCTCTATAACAAAAGGTTATTTAGAACAATCAGTAACTGGAAATGTAGGAAACATTGATTTTACTATTAAATCTGGTGATGCACTTACTTATGATAATATAAATGATGAATATGTAGCAGGAGATACTATAGGTGATGTTGTAATGACTGTTACAGCAGTAAAAGTTGATCTTGGTGGAGATACTACTCCTGAATGGAAAGAAACAACAAAAGATTTTACAATTCATGTTGTAAATAAAACTGATGTAAATATTGGAGGACTTTCTAATAATGAAACATTTACTTATGATGGAACTCCTAAAAAGCCAACAGGAACAATTAGTGTTAATGCTGGAACAGTAAATGTTAGTAATTTAGAAGTATTATATAAAGGAACTGGTTCTACAACATATAGTAGTACTGAAGCACCTACAAATGCTGGTACTTATACAGTAACATATAAAGTTCCTGATACAAATGCAAATTACACTGGAACATTTAGTGTAGTATTTACTATTAAAAAAGTACAACTTGAAAAAGTAACTTTAGTTAAAGATACTTTTGAATATACTGGTAGTGATATTACTCCTACATTAAATAATGTTAATTCTAATATAGAAGTAACTGGTAATACTACAGCTAAAAATGTATCAAATAATACTATTACTGCAATAATTAAAGATAAAGCTAATTATGAGTGGAAAGATGGATCAAATAGTGATTTAACTATTAACTGGTCAATCACTCAAGCAACACCAGACTATATAGTACCAACTGGTCTTACTGGTGTAAAAGGAAAAACATTAAATGATGTAACTCTACCTGGTAGATTTACTTGGAATGATGCAAGTACAGTATTAACAGCTGGAACACATACTTATAAAGCAACATATACTCCTGAAGATACTACAAACTATAAAAGAATAACTGATATTGATATTGAGGTTGTAGTTAAAAATACATTTGATGTAATAACATCAGTACCTGGTGGAAATGGAACAATTACAACAAGTATATTAGATGTTGTTGAAGGAACAAAAGTTGAAATAACATTTACACCAAATGCTGGATATATGATTGATAAAGTATTAGTAAATACAGTAGAAACTACTGTAACTGGTAATAGAATAGAACTTACTGTAGATGAAGGAAAAGAAGTTAAAGTAAGTTATAAGAAAATACCATTTACTGTAACCGTTAAAGATGTAGCTGGTGCTACTATTACTCCAAATGGTGTAGTTGCAGTAAGTTATGGTGAAGATAAAGAATTTACTATAACTGCTAATAGTGGATATAAACTAGTTAAAGTTCTAGTTGATGGAACTGATAAAACTGCTGATATGGTTGGAGATACTTTAAAACTTACAAATATAACATCTAATATTAATTTAGAAGTTGTAGTTGAAAAAATAGTTTATGAAGTAACTGAAGGGGCTAATCAAAAATATACAATCACTAAAAATAATGAAGCTAAATTTAAAATAAATGCTGACTTTAGATTATTTGATGGTGGTAAGGTATATGTTGATAATGAATTAGTTGATCCTAAAAATTATACAGCAGAAAGTGGAAGTACAATAATTACATTAAAGAAAGAATTTGTTGATACATTATCAGTTGGAGAACATACTTTAAAAGTATTATTCAATGATGGTGGAGAAGCAATTACAACATTTAATGTAGCAAGAGTAACAGTGCCTACTGACAATCCACAAACTGGAGATAACATTGGATTCTATATATTAAGTGGAATCTTATCAATCGTAGGACTTGCTGGAGCTGGAATCTTTTATAGAAGAAAACAAACAAATTAAACTGTGAGTTAGAGTTTTCTCTAACTCCTTTTTAATATAAAATTGAGGGATGGTAATGTGAAAAAAACAAAATTAAAGATAAAGAAACTATCTAAAAAACAAATTATCATTATTTCAAGTATTATTCTAATTGTTATACTAATTATTGTTTTATTATCACAAAATGAACCATATGTTGGTAAGATAAAAGATGGTAAAGCAGTGTACATTGATAGAGTTAAAAATGTAACAGTATATCCTGAAAAAAACAAGACATTAATAGAGTTTGAGAATAATGAGGAACTTATTGATAATTGTATAATATCAAATGAAATATATGATAAATTTAAAAGTAATGATCCACTTTATAATATAACAGTCAAAGATTATTCTAAATTATCTAACTTGTCGGCTAAAGAAAATTATAATATAAATAAGTCTTTACAATTAAAGTTAGTAAAAGAAGATGATAGCTATACTGATTATTATGCAATGACTTGTGGATTTAAAAACAAAAAAGAACTTATGAAATATACTAAAGCAGTTATAAAACTTGCTAATAAAGTTAAATAAAGAATAGATTTTCTAGGTTCTTTGTCAAATAGTGTTGGTGAACAATAAGTTTGATAAAAGAATTGATATCTAAGGGTAACCGAAAGGTTATC
>CAJKHY010000003.1 GCA_905199855.1 uncultured Clostridium sp. | reverse complement strand
ATAAATAAACAAAAGCTATCCTCTACACCCATTTACAACAATTATCTTTTAATCTTACCACCTAACAATTTGGCCAGCAAATATCCCCCTAAAATAGAAAATAAAAAGTATATATGTACCACTCCGTTATTTACTAGCCTAAGTAACATAAAATAAAAAATCACGTTCACAAGAATAAAAAGCATATTAATAATTATTTTTAAACCAAGTCCCTTACAATACAAAAACTTATAATTAACACTTACCAAAATAAAGAAAACGATACCATATCCAAATGACATTAATATAGATTTTATTTGTATCAAAAGTTCCATTATTTAAATAATCTTGTTAAAAAAGAATTATCCTTTTCTTTCTTTAAAGAACTAGTTTCAAAATAACCCAAACTATCAACATGCCCCTTGATTGAAACATTTCCCTGATAAGTATCCAACTTAATAATTTCTAACTCACTCCCCTTAATAACTAAATAACCAAGCGTCGTTTCCATCAAAAACTCCTCATTATCAAAACTCTCTATCTTTTTAACCCCACTTACTATAATGCTCTTTCTTTCTGCAATAGTAATACCATGACTAAAACTACTACCAAGTTCATTTACCTTGTCCATTTTCTCACCCATTTAATCATATGCACATATATAAAAAAAAGACTAATTTTTAAGTTCATTAGCCATTTCAACAAAAATTTTTATATCCAACTGCTCTGCTCTAACAGATAGATCATAACCATATCTCTTTAAAACGTTTTCCAACTTCGACAAATCATATCCTTTCAAATTGTTTCTTAAATTCTTCCTTTTAAAACAAAAACTGTCTCTCACAAGTTTATAAAACAAAGCTAAATCCAAAACTTCCTGCTTCTTATCCCTTTTCTTTAAACATATCACAGTACTATCAACCTTAGGTTTTGGAACAAATGAATTCTTACTAACATCAAATAACTTTTTAACCTCAAAATGATAATTTAAATAAACAGTTAAAGAATTATAATCTTTAGTCCCTGGTACAGCACAAAATCTTGAAGCAACCTCCTTTTGTATCATAACAACGATATAAGAAACATCTATTGCATCACTTATTAACTTATTAATAATAGGAGTCGTAATATAATAAGGCAAATTAGCAACCACATATAATTTCCTATAATTATATTCCTTTATATCCTTTACTATGTCTGCCTTCAAAAAGTCCTGAAACTTTATATCAACATTATTAAAATTACAAAGATTATTTCTTAACACACTCTCTAATCTTGTATCTATCTCATAAGCCAAAACATTTCCAGCTATACAAGCTAATTTACTAGTCAAAACACCACTTCCAGGACCTATCTCAATAACTAAAGTCTCCTTATCTATTGGCAAATAACTAACTATCTTATTAATAATATTATCATCATTCAAAAAATTTTGCCCCAAAGACTTCTTAAAATTAAAATTCTTATCTATCATAATCTCACCTACTAAAAAGCACTAACTAAAGTTAGCACCTATTTACCACTTCTAAGTATATCACAAGTAATATTATACTTTTTACCTATCGTTGTATTTGCAACAGCCTCAGATTCAACAACTAAATCTATTTGAATCGATTTACTAAAACTAATCCCGCCTCCACGATCTAAAACAATAGCTAAAATTGGTTCCATACCTTTTATATTAGAAATCCTAACAATTGAATATAGTGGTATCGACCTATCCATTGCCACAATTCTAAGTGTTCCAAATGTTGGATCCTCATAATAAATAGTATCTCTTATTGAATAACCAGATGCTGTCTTACCCGTAGTACAACCCCTACAATCATGACCATATCCTGTCATAACTAAATTCGTATAGCTATCCAAGACAGGATAATTAGAAGTATCAATGGGATTATACCTTATTACAGGCTTCGTTTCTACATTTGATTCTTCCTCTTTTTTTTCTTCTTCTTTGGCTTCATCTACCTTAGAAGCCTCAACTACTTTAGGTTCTTCTTTTTGTTTATTCTCATCCTTCAAGATCACTTCTTCTTGCTTTGCTTCCACTACCTCTTCTTTTTTATCTTCTGTATCAATCAAAATATCATCAACAAAAAACTTAGAAGTAGTATCTATCATTTTTACAGCATCACTATTCTCTACCGTAAACATTAGTTTCTCATCTTTATTTCTAGGCATTACGAGTACCACAAAAATTCCCGCAATCACAACTTCAAAAGCCGGCCAAAAAAACTTGGAAACTATTTTTCTCATTTTTTCACCTCTTAATTATTGTACTGAAAATGCCAAACTTTTCCATTCATTTCGTGCATATCTTACTTCAGTAATAGAATTTTACCACAAAAGAGCCTATTTGTCAAATAACATCTTCACATTGCCCTCAGTCGCAATCATAACATCATCTAAACTAACACTCTTAATCTCCGCGATTTTCCCTGCGATTAAAGGAATATATGCTGGTTCATTAGAACTTCCTCGATATGGTTCAGGAGTTAAATAAGGAGAATCAGTTTCTAATAAAATATATTTTAAATCTATCTTTTTTATGACTTCAACTATATTCTTTGCATTTTTAAAAGTAATTATACCACCTACTCCTAAATAAAAGCCCATTTTTGTAAGTTCCAAAGCCGTTTCTACACTTCCAGAATAACAATGCATAACCCCCCTTAACTTACCATTATATCTTCTTAAAATGTTCATCATATCTTCTGTTGCATCCCTAGAATGTACAACTATAGGCATATTATATTTAATAGCGAGCTCTATTTGGCGGATAAATACATCTTTCTGCAATTCCTTGTTATCTCTACCATAGTGGTAATCTAAGCCAACTTCTCCAATACCAACAATTTTATCATTTTTAATATTCTCCTCCAAAAAATCAATATAATTATCATCCAAATTATCCAAATTCAAAGGATGTATTCCAATCGTACCATATAAAGAATCATATCTATCAATTTTTTCTAGTACCTCCAAATTACTTTTAATATCACAACCTGAAATAACAATCTTAAAAACATTATTATCCAAAGCCCTAGCAATTACTTCCTCTATATTACTATAATATTCATCAAATAAATGAGCGTGTGTATCAACAAACATAAAAATCACTTCCCATATAAGCATAACTTTAAAACATCCTTTAGTCAAGAAAAAAACCTATACTTAAGTATAAGTTAATTTCTAATATGCAAATAATACAAAAAACAAATAAGCATACCAAATAAATAAAATAAATCTAAAACCGAATACTCAGTTACTATCAAAACTAAAGCAAGAAACAATGTTACTACAAAAAACAAAATACAACCATCAATACCACTAAATATTTTTGGCATAAATTATTTTTTTCCTCCCTATATCATATTTTAACGCATAAAACCACTATAACAAAACAAAAAGACATTGTAAACAAAATAACAATATCTTTTCTTATTTAACACACTCTCATGTCAACTATTTAACATCAATTCTTTGAAATATTGGATCTGCAGTACCAACTCTAGTGCCACTTACATAACCGCCAAATTCATTTACTGAAACCATATCTTTCATATCAGTATTCAATTGCTTAAATATTCTTTCACTTGCACTTGGTACAAAAGGACTAAGAAGGACTGTACCTATTCTAATAGATTCAACTAAATTATATAAAACTGTAGCAAGCCTATCCTTTTTATCATCTTCCTTGGCTAAAATCCAAGGCATTGTCTCATCAATATATTTATTACAAGCCCTAAACAAATCAAAAATATGCTCCAACGCACTAGACACTTCCAACTTATCCATATCTTCATTCACCTTATCCTTTAAAGATAAAGCAATTTTTATTAAATCAGCATCTAATTCTTCACTACACCTTGTATTAGTAACAACACCATCAAAATATTTATTAATCATACCAATTGTTCTGTTAACTAAATTACCTAAAACATTAGCCAAATCAGCATTTGCCCTAGTAACCATCGCATCAACTGAAAAATTACCATCATTTCCAAAAGGTACTTCCCTAAGCACAAAATATCTAACCGCATCTATTCCATACATCGCAATATATTCCCTAGGATCTTGATAATTTCCCAAACTCTTTGATATCTTACCACCATCAATTATTAACCAACCGTGTCCAAATACCTTCTTAGGAAGTTCTAATCCTAAAGCCATCAACATAATAGGCCATATAATCGTATGAAATCTAACAATTTCTTTACCTACGATGTGTAAATTCGCAGGCCAATACTTCTTAAACACACTATCATCTTCACTTAAATATCCTAAAGCTGAAATATAATTAGATAAAGCATCTATCCATACATAAACTATATGCTTATTATCAAAAGTAACCGGAATTCCCCATTTAAAAGAAGTTCTTGATACACATAAATCCTCAAGCCCAGGCTTAATAAAATTATTAATCATTTCATTTTTTCTTGAAACAGGTTGAATAAACTCTGGATGTGCTTCAATATAATTAACTAATCTATCTTGATACTTTGATAACCTAAAAAAGTATGCTTCCTCCTTAACCTCATGTACATCTCTTCCACAATCAGGACATTTACCATCCTTAAGTTGTGTCTCCGTCCAAAAAGATTCGCAAGGTGTACAATATAAACCCTTATATTCTCCCTTATAAATATCTCCTTGTTGATATAACTTTTCAAATATCTTTTGTACACAAGCAACATGTTCACTATCAGTAGTTCTAATGAACTTATCATAACTAATATCTAAACTCTTCCATAAATCCTTTGCATTTTCTACGATCTTATCAACATATTCCTTAGGACTAACGCCCGCCTTAATTGCCTTCTTCTCAATCTTTTGACCATGCTCATCTGTACCAGTTAAGAAAAATACATCATAACCATTTAATCTCTTATATCTAGCTATGGCATCAGCTATAATTGTTGTGTAGCAGTGCCCAATATGAAAATTAGCAGATGGATAATATATTGGTGTCGTTAAATAAAATTTTTCTTTCATATCTATTCCTCTTTTCTATCAGTACTACCAAAACCGCCATCACGTGTCTTAGTAACTACCTTCTCATTATCACAAATCATAAATTTTTGTAATATTCCCTGAACAAAATGTTCTCCTTTTTTAATTGTAACATCTAAAATACCCTCATTTTGTAAAAATACAAAAATATGCCCCTCATTACTAATATTATTATAATAATCAGCATCAACAATACCTACTTGATTACACATCCGTATATTATATTTACATCCCATTTTACTTCGGACATACAACCCAAGAAATTCATTATCATTTAACCTTATCTTAACACCAGTAGGTATCTTCAAAATTTCACCTTTTTTAATAGTAATATCTTCTATCGCCTTAAAATCATAACCAGCACTTTTCAAAGTAGCTCTACTTGGTAATTCATATTCATTATATAAATCAACGTTATCACAAATATCTTTTTTAAATTGCGCAAAACTTATTTTCTCAAAACATCTCATAACATCACTCCCATAACAAGTTTTTTCATAAATTTATTTTACACAAATTTCTATAAAAAGTAAATGTTTTTTTATTTTATTTGCTACGCTGTTGTAGTGCATAAAAAAAATTTCACAAATTCATATATACTAGTATAAAATTACTAAATCTTGGGAAAATATTTAATATTGGAGGTAATAAATATGAAATCAACTGGAGTAATTAGAAGAGTAGATGATTTAGGCAGAATTGTTATACCAAAAGAAATAAGAAATAATATGCGCATCAAAAGTGGCGAAGGACTAGAAATATTTACTGATGAAGAATGCTTAATTCTAAAAAAATTCTCCCCCATTGAAAATCTAGAATCACTTGCCGCGAAATACACAGAAGCCATATATCAAGTAGTAAAACATAACGTCATAGTAACCGACTTAAACAAAGTCATTGCCGTATCTGGTAACCTAAAGAAAAAATACTTAAACAACAATATCAGTTCCTTTGTAGAACGTAGTATTGAAAGAAGAGACAGTTTTGTTGAAAGACAAAAAAAAGAAGTTGAAATAATAGAAAACATCAAAGAATATGGTTATTACTCATTTAGTTCAATTGTTTTAAACGGAGATACCTTAGGCAGTGTCATTATCTTATCAACCGAAACCCCACTTATTCAAGTAGAAGAAAAAATGGCTGAAATTCTTTCCAAATTAATCAGTGGAAGTGTCTCTGTATAATAAAATAATATTGCTTTTTACCTAATAAATGTTATAATATGTTTGGTGATTTTATGAACACAAATTATCATTTATTATGTGAAAAAGAAATACAAAAATTAGATAAAGTAAAAAAATTATTACTTCATTGTTGTTGTGCACCTTGTAGCAGTTATGTCATATCATTTCTAAGTAATTACTTTGATATAACCGTCTTATACTATAATCCTAACATCTACCCTAAAGAAGAATATCTAAAGAGAAAAGAAGAACAAATAAGATTAATAAAAGAATTAAAAACTAAAAACAAACTAGATTTTATAGATTGTGATTATGAAAACGACAAATACGAAGAAGCCATCAAAGGATTAGAAAAATGTATTGAAGGCGGTAATAGATGTCAAATATGTTTTAAACTAAGACTAGAAAAAACTGCTCAAATAGCTAAACTTCGTAATTATGACTACTTTACTACCACTTTAACCGTTAGTCCTCATAAAAATGCCAAATTAATCAATGAAATTGGTTCATCACTAGAAAATATTTATAAAATTAAATGGCTTTATGCTGATTTCAAAAAAAAAGAAGGTTATAAACAGTCTATCAACTTATCAAAACAATATAACTTATATAGACAAAGTTACTGTGGATGCAAATATTCAAAAATGCCTAGTTCAAACTAAGCATTTTTTATAATATCTTATTAATTTTACAAAAAAAACATTTTTTCACATAATTTATTCATATTCCTTTGATAATTACTTACTATAATACTTAAGAAAAGGAAGGAAATTATATGAAAAAAACAATTAACAAAGAAAAAATAATTACATTTTTAACTGGAGTAGTAACAAGTACAATAATATGTCTTATTGGGTTTACCCTATTTTATAGCTTCTATATGAAAAATCTAGTTACTACCAAAACTAAAATTGAAAAACAAGTATCAATTACCGAAAACGGAATAGCAGAAGCAGTTGAAAAAGTTTATGATTCAGTAACAGTCGTAGAATCCTTAAAAAACAACCATGTTTACCAAACAGGAACTGGTTTTGTCTTTAAAACTGATGAACAATATGGCTACATTCTAACTAACTATCACGTCATCGAAGGAGCAGAAGAAATACAAATAATCCTAACTAATGAAGAAAAAATAAAAGCTAATATTGTAGGAAGCGACGAATACTCAGATATTGCTGTGCTTAAAATAAATAAAGATCAAGTTATTGAAGTAGCATCGCTTGGCAGTTCAGAAGATTTAAAAATAGGAGACACATTATTCGCCGTCGGTGCACCACTTGATGCTGAGATATATTCTAATTCAGTTACACGTGGTATTTTATCAGGAAAAAATAGACTAGTAGAAGTTACTAATAGCAAAATGAACACATATATCATGGAAGTATTACAAACTGACACAGCAATTAACTCAGGTAATTCAGGAGGTCCACTATGTAACTCAAATGGCGAAGTAATAGGTATCACCAATATGAAGCTTGCCAGTACTGCAGTTGAAGGCATGGGTTTTGCTATTCCTATAGAAACGGCTGAGCAATATGCCAACATTATAATTGAGAGCAAAACTATCACTAGACCATACCTAGGTATTAGTATATATGAAGCCAAAACCATGTTTACCTCTACCAGTGAAGGTATCTATATTGAATCAGTAGTAAACGATTCTCCCGCAGCTAAAGCTGGTTTACAACCAGGAGATAAAATTATCAAAATAAACAACATTGATATCAAAAGTGTCTCTTACTTTAAATATACACTTTACAAACAAAATGTAGGAAGTACTATTAAATTAACTTATATAAGAAATAATCAAGAAAAAACAATTGATATTAAATTAGAAAGTCAAAACCAAAAAGCATAATAAAACTCCATGTACATAAGATTAACTTATTACACAGAGTTTTTTTCTACCTATCTATATAATTATCTTTATCTACCTTAATACTATCATCATCCATACTCTTAGGTGTATAATTAATAATATTTTGACTCTTCAAAAACTTATATATTCCAGGAGCCCCAATAAAACTAAACAAACTAATCCACATACTTATAACCAAATCTTTCTCATAAAAACTATATACAAAAGGTATTCCAATTCCAAAAGATAATATTAAATTCAAGAAAAAGATATGCCATTCTTTCTTTACAAAAGGCAAACTCTTACATTTTTGAATTGCAGCCATAACAACAGAACTTAAAGTAACAGAAATCATCAATATATCCAAAAGTTTTTGAGTTACTAAAACATCCATTATATCACCTCCTTAGCAATCTTTCTTGATAGGTATCTTATCTATTTCATCCCTTATATCGTCAATTATTCTATTACCACCTATTTTTTATATTTAATATATAAATTATTAAGTGTTTCATTTTCATTCAAAGAAAAACAACCCTTATTTGTGTATAAGTAGTATTTTTCAACATAGATATTCTTTATAATAACAACAATAAAAACAAGATTAACTTCAATTGTCCTAACTATTTTTTTTAATTCTCTTGTATAGTAATAATTAAAGTCGTTGTAATTGTAAGTACTATCTCAATTAAATAATCAACTAAATATTCCATATAACCACTTCCTACATAAATTCTATGTAGAAAAAAATTTATTGAATATTTAAATAATACAAAAAAATGCAAATATTTTAAATTATTCGCAATTTTTTTCTTCCTCTAATTTCTTATAATAACCATATCTTTGTTTTGCCCATGTCTTTTGTTTTTCCAGTAATTCTTTATTTTCAAAAACATTATACCTATTTTGACTGCTTAAAAATTCCTCATAAAGGTTAAAATCAACATTCTTACTATCAAGCGTAAACTTTAAAATATCAGGATTATATCTAAAAGTCAAAAAATATCCACATTTTGTTGCCAAAGAAGCATTTTCTAAATCAGTCCCCATTCCCTTCTTAATACCATGTTCTATACAAGGAGCATAAGCAATAATCAAAGAAGGGCCCTTATGATTAATAGCCTCTCCAAGTGCTTTTAAATACTGTTCCTTATTATAACCAATATTAACACAAGCTACATATGCATTAGGATAACACATTGCCATCCTTGCCAAATCCTTCTTATAATTAGTCTTACCTGAAGACGCAAAAGATGCAATTGCCCCAAGAGAAGTAGACTTTGATGCCTGCCCCCCAGTATTAGAATAAACTTCCGTATCAAGCACCAAAATATTAATATCATTATCAGTAGATAAAACATGATCTAAACCACCAAAACCAATATCATAAGCAAATCCATCCCCACCAATAACAAAAACAGTCTTAGGAAGAATATAGTCCTTATTCTCTTCTAAATAATTATCATAAACAAGATTATCATAAACATACTTACATATATTATAATCATCGTAATTATCTAATAACTTCTTAACAAGTTCCTTATTCTTTTTACTAAACTTAGTATTCATAAGATATTCTCTTAAATCGTCACGTTTCTTTTGATAACTTATCTCAATTCCAAGACCATACTCACTATTATCCTCAAAAAGAGAACTAGTCCAAGCCACTGAATATGGCGTTGATGGTGAAGAAGCCCCATAAATTGAAGAACATCCTGTAGCATTAGCAATAACTAAACCATTGCCCACATATTGCGTTAAATTCTTAATATAAGGTGTCTCTCCACACCCAGCACATGCTCCGGAAAATTCAAACTTTGGTCGATTAAACATTGTATTCTTAACATTCTTAACATCGTAATTATACTTATCATTTAAATTATTATTAACCAAATTATCAAAATCCATTTGAGGACCTTTACACTTATCATAATTAACTAAACACAAAGCTTTATTTCCCATCTTACCAGGACAAGCATTTACACATAAACCACATCCTGTACAGTCTTCATAACTAATAGCCACCTTATAATTTACATCCATATCACTCTTAGGAAGTATTGCCTTAATAGAATTATCTTTATCCTCAGTTAAAAATGGCCTAATAACCGAATGAGGACAAACAAAAGCACATTGATTACATTGGATACAATTTTCCTTCTTCCAAAAGGGTACTACATCCGCAATATTCCTCTTTTCATACTTTGTATTACCGCCTTCATAAATACCTTCCTTGTTCTTCAAAAACGCAGAAACTGGTAAATCATCACCCTTTAAATGATTAATAACTTCCTCATTATTTTTATAAACACTATCCTTATAACTTAAATTCTTCCATTGCTCTTCTACTTTAACTTCTACTAAATAATCAAGAGCCTTATCTACTATAGCATTATTAATTTCAATTATCTTTTCTCCCTTACTTAAAAACCTATGTTTATTTTGTTCCTTCATAATAGTCTTTGCTTTATCTATCTTAATAATATTAATTAGTTTAAAAATAACAATCTCCATACAAGTACTAATCTTATTCTTAAGTCCAATCTCATTAACTATCTTATTTGCATCTATTATATAAAATTTAATATTCTTAACAGCTAATAAATATTTAACCTTATCAGGCAAACTAAGAGCTATTTCTTTTTCATCTAAATTAGTATTCAATAAAAGAATCCCATTATCACAAATATTATCCAAAATATCATACTTATACATGTAACTATCCTTAGAAACCACAACTAATCTAGGATTTAAAGGATAATATGGCTTTTGAAACTCCTCATTTCCTATTCTCAAATAACTCCTAGTAACACCCCCACTTTTCTTAGAATCATATTGAAAATAACCTTGTACATACTTATTAGTATTATCACCAATAATCTTAAGAATATCTTTCGATGTTGAAACAATTCCATCAGACCCATAGCCATAAAATAAATACTCATCTAAATCACTAGGTATAATAAAATTCCTATCATAATCCAAACTTAAATTAGTTACATCATCATTAATACCAATAGTAAAATTATTATGTATTTTCCCTTCTTCTACATAATCAAAAATTGCCTTAATATGAGCAGGAGTAGTATTTTTAGAAGATAATCCATATCTACCACCATAAATATTAACATTCACATCCTTTAAAGCACTACAAACATCTAAATAAAGTGCCTCTCCATTAGAACCTGCTTCCTTACTACGATCTAATACAACAATATTCTTAACACCCTTAGGTATTTTACTAAGTAAATGTTTATTACTAAAGGGACGATATAAATGTACTGAAATAACTCCATATTTTTTATTATACTTATCATTCAAATAAGAAACAGTTTCATGTATTGTATCACATACACTACCCATAGCAATAATTATCGTATCAGGATTATCTACCCCATAATAATTAAATGGCTTATAATTAGTCTTACATATCTTATTAATCTTATCCATATAATAACATACATCAAGAATTGCCCCCTCATAAAACTTATTTCTCACTTCCATACATTGAAAATAAGTATCCTCATTTTGAGCCGTCCCTCTCGTATTAGGTCTTTCTGGATTAATCGCCTTCGCCCTAAAATCATCAAGACTCTTCTTATCGATTAATTCCTTTATTTTATCATCATCTACTAACCTAATCTTATTTATTTCATGACTTGTACGAAATCCATCAAAAAAATGAATAAAAGGCAAACTAGATTTAATCGCCACTAAATGAGCCACATTGGCTAAATGATAAGCCTCCGTTGGATTATTTGAACATAACATACATACCCCAGACATTCTTGTTGCATATATATCCTGATGATCACCAAAAATTGATAAAGCATGTGTCGATATACTACGGGATGCAACATGAATAACTAAAGGTAACATTTCCCCAGCCACCTTATATAATGAAGGTATCATTAAAAGCAAACCTTGACTAGCCGTAAATGTCGTAGCTAAAGACCCAGCTTGAAGTGCACCATGAGCAAGCCCTATTGCCCCCGCCTCACTTTGCATTTCTACCACTTTAACTTTATTACCAAAAAAATTAACATTATCCTTAGTCATTTTATCAACTAACTCTGCCATCGGTGAAGCAGGAGTTATTGGATATATACCACATATTTCAGTAAAATTATAAGCCACACTAGCAACTGCATTATTCGCGTCCATTGTTTTATATTTCATATAATACCTTCTTTCTATTATAATTTTATCACAAATTTAGAAAAAAAGATACAAAGTTACAAGATATCTCTCTCAATAAAATTAACTATCTTTTCACTCATATTATATCCATTAACAACCAAATATTTTTTCTTTATCTGATACTCTTTCATAAAATTATCTATTTTATCACTTATCTCCGTATTATCTAAAAATATAATTCCATCAACCGCCTCCCGATAATAAAAAACTGCCCCACACAGCTTTTTATTATAAATATAATTTTTAACATGCTTAGCATAACTAACACCAAGTTTTTTGTTTAAAACATTAGCATATATCAAACTAATATCATTATTAAGAATATAATTATAGCTTAAATCGTCTACATATCTATCATAAATACTATCATACATTGAAACAATCAAAATCTTCTTATTCTCCTTATAAAGCATATTATTTTGATTATTTAAAACTATCCTCTTACCCTTTGATTCCTTATGCTTAGCCCTAATAAAAGCATAAACTATTCTTAAAACATTCTTGTTCACCTTAAAACCCATTTTCAAAAAAGAATAAAACTCCAATAACAAATTATCATAATCTTTATATAAAATCATTGAAATATTAGGTAACACCCTCATTATATCGTGATAAAAATAATTATTTTCTACTAAAACATAATCACATTTATTAAACAAATAAAAAATATGACTCATATAAATCTTATTATTATAACTAGTATCAATATTAAATATTATTGCAATTTCCCGTATTTCTTCATTAGTACTAGGACTTACACAGACACTACACCCCAAATAATTAAAAAAATTTCGCCATAACTTATTATTCTTATAATATAAATATACCCTAGGTAGTCCAATTATCTTTTTTCTCATATATCTCTCCAATAAACTCTATGTATAAATATTAATTTTATTCTAAACTATCTATAAAACTTTGAAATAACCTTCTTTGATAAACATCATCACCTTCTTCCGGGTGCCATTGGCAAGCAAGAAAAAATCTTTTGCTATTATCCTCAAATCCCTCAATAACATTATCTTCACTTATTGCATTTACAAATAAACAAGAACCCTTTACTTGATAATTATGCCTTGAAGATATCATTATTCTCTCACTCTTCAAAATACTATATAACTTAGAATCTCTTCTTATCTTTATAGAGTGCTTAATCTTATAATGATTATTTAATCTTACACAATTACCTCCCTTATAAGAAGCCATAGCTTGCATACCAAGACATATTCCTAATGTAGGAATATCATTTTTATATAAATAATCTATAACCTTAATATCAAAATCATAAAACTCATCTCCACCCTGTAAAATAACACCATTACACATCTTAATTAAATCTAACATTTTATTAAAATCATAATCAGTAATTTTAGGTCCATCTTCATAATCAAAATCAATATAATTATCTTTACACGGTGGAACAATCACCATAACATTAACATTATATCTTTGAATAACTTCTAATAACTTTTTGTTAGCAACCATAACAAAATTATTTTGACTAGTCATATCTGGTCTAGCAATAATACCTATTATTTTCATATAATCCCCCAAATAAGATATGAAAAAAACAAAAAATATATAACACAATTTTTAAAACAACTTTAAAATTCAAACCTATTAAAAACAAAAATATCAATTTTTTACAAATTTAGTGTTCTCTAACTATAAAAACTATGTTATAATGATTATAAAGAATAAAGAGGTGCTAAAATGAATGAATTACTTTTTTTAGTTACAATTATAGTATGCATGACAGGAATATTCGTTTTTTACAAATACCTTGGTCATGATGGTCTATATCTTTGGATTATCATTGCAACAATATTTTCATTCATTGCATCATTTAGAACGATGCCCTTATGCAACTTTGATGTTAATGGAGCTTTTCCAATTCTTAGTTCTATCTATATATGTATTTTTATTCTAATAGAAAAGTATAATAAAAAAGAAACTAAAAAAGTTGTCTCAGTTACTATTTTCACGATGCTAATAACAATATTTTACTTCTATATATCTTCAGTATACAGACCAAGCATCTATGATAACACTTCTGTTTATCTAACTAAACTATTAGAAAATAATTTCCTTAACTTAATATTATTTACAGTAATGCTAGGATTAAGTGAATATATAATAATTATTATATATAAATACATTAAAGAATATTATGATAATCCATTTATTAAAAATTGTTTAACCACTATCATCATAAGCATAATTGATACAGCCATATATTTGCCTATTATCTACCTCGGTAATAATAGTATGAATGTAACTTACGTTGTACTTGCTACTTATACTTTTAAATTAATGACATCAATTCTTTATTTACCTTTTATATATTATATATTAACATTAAAGAAGGTGAAAAAATGAATGAATTAATTTTATTAATAGAAATTATTGTTACGTTTTCCGCACTTATCATAGCAAATAAATTATATGGCAAAAATGGTCTTTACTTTTGGTTAATAATATCTATAATTACATCGACCATTCTCAGTGTCAAAACCATCATTATATTTAATTATGAAGTAAGTCTTGGTATTGTCCCATATGTATCTAATTTCATTTGTATGAATATCCTAGTTCAAAAATATGGAACTGAACAAAATAAAAAAATAGTGATCTGTTCTATTATGTCGCTTATTTTCTCATATTTACTTATAGTTATGTTAAATAACTATAACATAGGTTATATTAATTTAGAAAATAACGAAGCATTTATAAATGTTTTTAAACTAGATATAATCAAATGTATAGCTTTCGTAATAGCATATATTGCTTCCATATTAGCAAACATTGAACTATATTATCAAATAAGAAAAACTAAAAACAAAATATGGATTAGCAACTTCATAAGTACCATAATCATCCAATTTACAGATACTGTCTTATATTCAATTATTGCCTACCTTGTTTTTGCCGACATAAAAATTTTTGTCTTTTCTGTAATAATTACTACCATCATTAAATACATCGTGGGTATAATTGGCACAGGAGCAATATATATATGTAAAAAAATAGAAGATTAAGGAGTATAACAATATGAGAACAAGCAAAGAAGAACTAATATCTAATGAATTAAAACCAATAATTTGTCAAAAAATAAAAGACGCTAGAATTAAGTTTGGATATTCATTAGAAGATTTAGCTAAAGCACTTAATTATCAAAAAAACAGGCAAACATTACATAAATATGAAAATGGAACATTAAATATTCCTTATAACATTTTATTTGAAATATGTCGCATTTTTAACATCGAAGATATTGATATTAGTAATATGCCTGTTGACAAAGAAACTAAAAATAAATTCGAGCATAAATTTGTTAAAGATTACGTAAATAGTACTAGAAAAGATAAACACTTAACTCCATATATCGAAAAAATTATAGAAACCTACAAAAATGCTATTTATGAACCTATTACAAATGCAAGTGATTTAACTATCAAAGTCATAGACGATTCTATGGCGCCTGCCTATTTAAAAAATGATAAAGTTAACATTGTTAAATTAGATTCTTACAAAAACGGAGACGACATTGTTATAGCTATTAAAAATAACATTTTAGCTGTACGTAGACTATATAAATATCCTAAAGGCATTATCTTACAAGCCTTAAATCCTAAATATCAAACAATTAATATAAATGTCGTATCAAATGACATGATATTAGGAAAAGTTGTATCCTTAAAAAGAGAAATAAAATAGTAATTAACTCACTAATTACTATTTTTTATTATTTCCAAAACAGTTTCCTTATCACTATAATGAATCTTCTCATTACCTATTATTTGATAATTCTCATGTCCTTTTCCAAGAATAAGTAACATATCATTATGATTAAGTAAACTTATTGCTTTTTTTGTAGCATCATACCTATCATTAATTACTTCAAAATTCTTAACATCTAAATTCCTTATAATATCATTTGTAATTTCTTTTGAATCCTCACACCTAGGATTATCATCAGTAAATATAGCATAACTAGAATACTTCGTGGCAATTTCGCCCATTATAGGTCTTTTTGTCTTATCCCGCTTACCACCACATCCAATAACAGTAATAATATTACCATTTTTTAATTCATTACAACACTTCAATATATTTTCCATTGCATCAGGAGTATGAGCATAATCAATTATAATAACATTATCTTGATAATTAATTATTTCAAATCTTCCAGGTGGAGAACTTACATCAATACCTAGTATCTCTTTAATATCATAACCAAGCCCATTAACAATAATTAAAGCAAGTAAATAATTATATATATTATATTTTCCAAGCAAATTAACTTCCACATTATAAATAACATCCTTATAGTTAAAATCAAATACTGTTTTATTAGTTAATAACTTACTTGATATTACTTGATAATCACTCTTATTAAAAGCAAATGTTATATTGCTATTCCCTTTAATAAGAAAATTACTTGCATATTCATCATCAATGTTAACAATAGCCTTACCTCCATTTTTAACCTTATAAAATAACTTTTGCTTAGCCTTCATATAATTTTCAAAAGCACCATGAACATCCAAATGATCTTGGGTTAAATTAGTAAAAGCTACAATATCAAAATCTATCCCCATCAAACGTCCAATTTCTAAAGCATGACTAGATACTTCCATAACAATTACCTTAATCTTATTCTCAATACACAAATCAAACATCTCATATAATTCCATCAAATCAGGTGTAGTATTTTGAGTCTCTTTGTAACTATCCACCATATAAAAACCAATTGTACCAATATAAGCAGTAGGACAATTTAATTTATTTAACATTTGATAAACTAAATAAGCAGTAGTAGTCTTACCATTCGTACCAGTTATCCCAACAAACTTAACATCTTTCAACTCATTATAATACATATCATGCAAATAATCTGCTAAATACTTCCTCGTGTCCTCCACAACAACTGTTTCCACATCATAACTACCATGTTCACATATTACCTTAAATGCTCCATTTTTAATAGCACTTACAATATAATCATGCCCATCAGTTTCTACCCCTCTAAGCGCCAAAAAAGTATCTCCCTTTTTTACTTTCCTAGAATCTGTTATTACCACAAAATCACATCCTACATCTTATTTTTCATTAAATATATCAGGCAAATCATTTTCAAGAAGCACATACTTATTCTTACCATCTATCTTATTAATTATCTCAAAAGATTCCTTTACATCATTAATTACATATATCTTATCTTTTAAATAATTATTATCAATCAATCCTTCATATATAGG
Source organism: uncultured Clostridium sp. (assembly GCA_905199855.1). Classification (GTDB taxonomy): domain Bacteria; phylum Bacillota_I; class Bacilli_A; order RF39; family UBA660; genus CAG-762. Next base: position 61,367 of record CAJKHY010000003.1, on the reverse strand, counting down.
TTTAGTTTGCTCCTTACCTACTAAAATAACATAATCACACACTTCGCTTATAAATTTACCAAATAAATAATTTAACTCATATTGCTTACTACCCAATTCTATCATACCAGGAGTAACAATTACCTTAACACCCTTCATTAAATCTAATACTTCCAAAGCCATTTTAGACCCATCAGGATTAGAATTAAACGCATCATCTATTATTGTAATATTACCAAGTTTCTTAATACTCAAACGATGTTCGGTTGGCTTTAAATATTTAACCACTCTTTGCATATCACAAATAGTCACCCCTAATGCCCTTCCTAGTGCAATTGCAGACAAAATATTATAAATATTAGCCCTACCAAGAATAGAAGTTTCAAAATGATAACTTTCCTTATTTTTAAATTCCACATCAAAACTCATTTTTAAATTATCTATCTTAATATTTCTAGCAAAAACATCCGCCTTATCTATATTATCAATACCAATCCATATAATCTTACAATTATTCTTAATGAGATAACTTACTTGCCTTTCATCATCCGCGTTTAAAATACCAATTCCATCACAAGGCAAAGATTCAATTAACTTCATTTTTTCCATTGTAGTATTTTCTAAAGACTTAAACGTTTCTAAATGTGCTTCGCCTATTTTTGTAACAATACCATAACTAGGTTTAATAAAATCACATAATTCTTTAATATCACCAATTTTACAAGCACCCATCTCCGCGATAAAAACATTATCAAACTTATCCAAATAATTATTAATAGCATTCATAAGACCATATGGAGTATTAAAACTCTTAGGCGTAGCAAAAGAATTATACTTAGCATTCAATATTTCATTTAATATATTCTTACTACTAGTCTTCCCATAACTACCTGTTATTCCAATTTTTATAAGATTAGTTTTATCATTTAACTTCTTTAAAGCCATATTTTTATAATAATAATAAACACATTTTTCTATTGGTTTATTAATTATATTAGCAATAAAAACAACAAAATAAGACATATAACTTAAAAACAAATAAATTAAATAATAAAATACAATATCATTTTGATTATAATTAAACCATATAACTAAACTTAAAAATAAATATATTACAAAAATTGTTAAAACTAATCTCTTAATACGACTAGTAACTACAAAAGGTTTCTTAACTTGCATCCTTTTTATCTTACTACCCTCTAAATAAAAAAGGAACAGAAAAAACATTATATTAATCAAATAAAAGAAATTAATATCTAAAATAAAGTAAAAAGGAATAACTAAAACATACAAAAAATCCCAAGAAACAAAAACCTTTTTAACATTTTTCCCTATCCACTTAATATATCTATTACTTACATTATATGAATTTTGCTGTAACATATAAAGTCCGTTTCGATACCTTATCAACACATATAAGAAATAAGTCAAAAGACTAACATAAAAACCTAACATCTACTTCACCTACTTTAATATATTACGAAAAGTACTCATGGTACCATACTAAAAATGTATAAACAGTCCATATTTTTCTACTATTATCTCTTTTCCCTCTATAGTGCTCATCTAAAAGCTTCATTATTTCCTTTTTATTAAAGAACTGATTATCACTCTCAAAAGTTTTCTTAATTAATTCATATGTATCATTTTCTCTTAACCACACTCTAATAGGAACAGGAAAGCCTAATTTTTTCTTATTAGCAACCTTATCCTCTAATTCCTTCTTAGCAACATTACGAAAAGCATACTTAGTTTGTCCATCCTTAATCTTATATTCTGTTGGCATTTTTCTCATAGTATCAATTAAAACTCTATCAAGATAAGGTACCCTTACCTCCAAGGAATTAGCCATTGACATCTTATCTGCCTTAAGAAGAATATCACCAATTAACCAAGTATTAAAATCAATATACTGCATTTTAGTAACATCATCATATTCCTTACATTTTTCATAATAATATTTAGTTACATCCTTAAAACATAAATCCTTTTTCTTGTTTTTTAAAATTCTTTTTTTCTCAACCTCATCAAAGATAAAAGCATTACCTACATATCTATCTTCTAACTTATGACTTCTTCTATATATAAAATTAAAGCCTCTGTGTTTCCTAAAAGGATAAACTAAAACACCCAAAAACCTTCTAACAACATAAGGTATCTTATAATAAGAACTTACAGAATATGGCTCATGATATATATTATATCCACCAAATATTTCATCGGCGCCTTCCCCTGATAAAGCAACCTTTACATATTTACTTGCTTCATTTGCCACGAAATACAAAGCCACCGCTGCAGGGTCTGCTAAAGGTTCGTCCATAAAATACTGAATTTTAGGGAAATTAGCAAAATATTCCTCCTTACTTATCTTTTTACTAATATTATCTATTTTTAAATTTTTAGATAAATCCTTAGCATAATCAATTTCACTATACTTAGTATTATCCCAACCAACAGTAAAAGTCTTATCAACATCAGCCTTAGCTACAATATAAGAAGAATCTACACCACTAGATAAAAAGCTACCAACTTCAACATCACTTATCTTATGAACCTTAATTGAATCATCAAGTAATCTATTAATCTCTTTCTCATAGTATTTTAAATCTTTACTATTATCAGGTGCAAATTCTAATTCGTAATATTTTAAAATATCAAGTTTACCATCCTTATACTTAAAATAATGCCCTGGCAATAACTTATAAACATTTTTAAAAAATGTTTCAGGGTATACACTATATTGAAAAGTCAAATAATAATCAAGCATATCTATATTCAATTCCTTTTTAAATCCAGGATGAGCTAAAAAACTCTTAATTTCAGACCCAAACATGAAACTATCATTGTCAAAATAATAATACATTGGCTTAATTCCATAAAAATCTCTAGCTCCAAAAAGTTCACCAGTTTTTATATCATAAATAACAAAAGCAAACATTCCCCTTAATTTCATAAGAATATCTTCTCCATATTCCTCATAACCATGTAAAATTACTTCTGTGTCCGTCTTAGTTTTAAATTTATAACCTTTTTTTATAAGATTCTTTTTTATCTCCTGATAATTATAAATTTCTCCATTAAAAATAATAACTTTATTTTTCTTCTCATTATATATTGGTTGACTACCAGTATTAAGGTCTATTATTGATAGCCTACGAAAGCCTAAAGCCACATTTGAATCAACATAATACCCATCACTATCAGGACCACGATGAATAATTCTATTTGCCATATCTTTGATTATTTTTTCTTTATTTTTGCTTTTATCACTAAAGCCTACTATTCCACACATATTATCTACCTCATAAATAGTATACCACAAAAAAAGAAAAACTAACACATTTTAGTGAAGTTCTTTACACACACCCGCATCAGGTTTATAAAAACAATGATTTTTATATCTCCCAGCAAAGTCCTGCTCCCACCACGAACTACCACATTTTGTTCCTTTCGCAGGAGCATAAAACCATAAAGCATTTGTCGCAGGATAATAATATTCACCACGTATTACTCTTTGAGCCAAATCTTTTTCCAAAACTGTAGGATTCCCAGTAAAAAGACTACTACTAGTACCTGAAAAACCACCTGGATTTTGATAAATTGCATCAGTTAAAGAACGAATATCTTTAAAAATCAAACAATCAGCAATTGTCCTATTAACAACAACATTACCAACCATTAACATCCCAAGATTGCCTTCTCCCAGTGCCTCAGCTCTCATTAACCTAGCTAGTAACTCTAATTCCTTTTGATTATACTTAACAATCATTTTATCACCTTTTTCCACTTTACAAGAAAATTATATGAATTTTTTATTTTTTTATTATATTGTATTGAAAAAAAAAGAAATATATGATAAATTATATATACCAAATATTTTTAGGGGATTAGTTAAATGGTATAATAATGGTCTCCAAAACCACTGTTGGGAGTTCGATTCTCTCATCCCCTGCCATTAGAAAATAACACAAACTTTTATACTTTATAGAATGGTTTGTGTAACATATAACTTGATTAAGTACTAGCAATAGTACTTTTTCTTAATTTACATTAACACTTTACAACCTCTTTTTAAAATAAATATTAATGTAATAATAAAAGCACTTAATTAAAAGTACTTTAGATTATTTCGTTATTTACCATTTTGTTTTTAATCCAAACTTTAAATCTAATATGTGTAATATTTGTATTATTTCCGCTAGGGCAAATATTCCTAGTGATATGCCACCATAAATTAACCATATAGTTATTAACGAACCAAATTCTATTTCATCATATTGATTTTTTCCTAATATAAAACCAAGGACAAAACCTAATCCAACAATTACCCAAGCGATACTTTAAAATATTTGAAATAGTATTTTTTTCTCTCATAATATATTCTAATCTCATATTAAATTTTTCTGTATTATATTCCTTCAAATTATCACAATAAGGACATCCTTTTTCTAAATCATTTGCTTCTCTTCCACAATTAACAAATCTTGTTTTTATACTTTCTTTAGCATCTTCTAAACCATCAAAAAAATTATCCTTCATTTTTTGCCTCCAATTTATCTAATCTATTAAGTCCATATAACCTAAAATATAATATTACTAGTATATAATATATTGTTTCTATAATAAATTTAATAACACATTAATTTTAATTGTTTCATAAGTTGACAAATTATTAACAGAACCTATTAAACAAATAATATAAAATAATATACATACTATACTCATTATATTAGGCTTAATAATACTTTTATTTTTAGAATAGAATATAATTACTAACCTAATAATTAATAAAGCAAATAAAGGTATATAGTTAGATAATATTAGTATTTAAATAGCATTTTGTTTCTTTGTAGTTAAATTAATATGCTTTTTAGAAATAATCAAAATATAATATAAAAACAACACTAAACAACCACTAGTAATAAAATCAAGTCAATTTCCAATTATAGTATGTACATTAAAAGTACTAATACAAGATATAACAAAGCAGTATTATGAAGATTATGACCAATAATTTTGGATTACTACATATTTTTTCATAATCAACATACTTCCTTCTAATATAGATTATAGTATAAATTTTAACTAATTATTAGATAAAATAAAAAAAAGAAAATATCATATAATATAACATGAATGACTTAAAAAAATATATTATTTATTTTTTCATTTTTGCTATGCTGTTATCATTATCTATCGTATTTTTAAAAAAAAGAAAAACTAACAACAAAATTAATGACACTAATTATCAAAAAAATACTATTAAAATAGTTTATCCCTCTACCAACTATGCTAAACTAAATAAAAAGATCAAAGAATTTATAACTAATCAAATCAATGATTTTGCCAAAATTACCTTAAACGAAGAAAAGACAACATATTACTTAATAATTAATTATAAATCATATTCTTATAAAACAATTATCTCTTACATTTTCTTTACCGAAACATATTTTCTAGGAGCCCATCCGATACATAAAATATGGACAATTAACTATGACTATAAAGAAAATAAATTTATTACCATCGACAATATCATTAATAATAATCAAATTATTTTAAATAACATAGCAAACTATACATATCAAAATCTTTCTCAAAAAAAGATATTTCAAAATAAAACAGTTCTAAACATGTTAAAAGAAGGAACCAAAGCAACATTAAATAACTATAAACACATTCTATTTTCAAAAGAAGGCATAATAATTTTTTTTGACAGATACCAAATAGCCCCTTATTACTATGGTAATTATAATATAACTATTCCCTACAATATCTTAAAATCACCCCATTAAAAATTGACTTTTAAACTTAAATATGCTATATTTGATATACAAAATAAACCGAGGTGAAATATGAAAAATAATATCGTTGATGCAATAATTGAAATACCACTTAATACTAAAAATAAATTTGAAATTGATGAAACAACAGGCAAAATTAGATTAGATAGAGTACTCTACTCTGCCATGAATTATCCTGTAGAATATGGATACATTGAAAACACCTTAGCCTTAGACGGAGATCCATTAGACATCTTATTAGTATCTTCTGCTCCAACTTTCCCTGGATGTATTGTTGAAGCCAGAGTTATTGGCTATCTAGAAGTTATTGACAATGGACATGAAGATTACAAAATAATTTCTGTAGTAAATGTTGATCCTAGATATAATGAAATTAACACCCTAAATGATATGCCAAAATTTATCCTAGAAGAAATAAAAGACTTCTTTTCAAACTACAAAACACTCCAAAACATTCCCGTTGAAGTATTAAATTATCACGATACTGAAGAAGCCTTAGAAATAATAGAAAATTGTCAACAAAGATACAAAAACAAAGAAAATCTAAACAAAGTACAAATAGAAAAAATAAAATTCTTTTTAAACAATAACCAAAATAGAAATTGTAAAGCGATTTGTAATATTATCTTAAGCAATAATAAAACTATTGAAAATATTAAAATTATAGAGCGCCAAAACAAATATCATGTTGTATTTAATGAAAGTAATATAAGTGATATTGTTGCCGACAAAGAATTCTTAAATTATTTAGAAAAAACAATTATTAAAACATATCAAAACACAAAAAAAGAAAACTAATTTAAAATAAAAATCACTTTAAAGTATCAGCATAGCAAAAAGCAAGTATTAACAAGAATACTTACTTTTTTTCTATGTCTTTAATTATTACTTCTAATAAATTATTTAAATATACAAAAAAATGATTTTCTAACTTAACCGTATCAAGAATAATACTAATATTACCATTCTTATAATTAAATCTAAACATCCTACTTATCTTATAAGCATCCATAAATAACTTCTCACCATCAATTTTATTACTAATTTCACTAGGTAATATTAACTCAATATAATTCTTAGTTTGATTAACCTTTTGAATAGAAAGTTTCTTAGCTAATTTCTCAAACCATTCCTCATACATATATATTTCCATATCCTTAGTAACAGTTCCAAACCTATCATCCAACTCATCTTTTAATTTAAGTAACTTAGCATAACTATCAACTTCATTAATTTTCTTATGCATTTCTATTTTAATATCATCATTTACTGTATAATCACTACTAATATGCGTAGCAATGTCAATAAGTGGTTTCGAGTCCTCAACATTATCTTCATCAACTACTTCAATACCTTTTAACTTATTAATCTCATCATTTAATAATTTCATATATAAATCAATTCCCACTGATTCAACAAAACCAGACTGTTCACTTCCAAGAATATCACCAACACCACGAATTGACAAATCTCTCATAGCAATCTTAAATCCACTACCAAGTTCCGTAAATTCTTTAATTGCCTGCAACCTTTTCACCGCAATATCATTTAATTCTTTTCTATTATCATACATCAAATATGCATAACCTATTTTACTACTTCTTCCAATTCGTCCTCTTATTTGATATAACTGTGATAAACCAAAAAGATCAGCATCCTTTATAATTAAAGTATTAACATTAGGTATATCAATACCTGTTTCAATGATTGTTGTACACACCATAACATCGCTCTTATAATTAATAAAATCTTGCATTCTATCTTCTAACATTTCCTTACTCATTTGTCCATGGGCATAACTAACCCTAGCCTCAGGAACTAAAGACTTAATTTTTTCTACCTCTAACTCAATATCTTCTATTTTATTATACAAAATAAATGCCTGTCCTTGTCTTGCCAATTCCTTATATATTGCATCTTTAACTACACTATCATTTAAAGGCAAGACATAAGTTTGAATAGGTAATCTATCAACAGGAGGAGTTTCAATTAAAGCAAGACTTCTAATCCCAGCTATCGACATTTGAAGCGTCCTTGGTATAGGCGTAGCACTTAACGTTAAAACATCTATATTATTCTTATACTCTTTAATTTTTTCCTTATGTTTAACCCCAAATCTTTGCTCCTCGTCTATTACAAGCAAACCCAAATCTTTAAAAACAATATCATTAGATAAAATACGATGCGTACCGAATAAAATATCAATTTTTCCATCCTTTAGTTTTTGAAGTATTATATTTTGTTCACCCTTACTGACAAACCTATTCATTAAAGCAATATTAATAGGAAAATTTTTAAATCTAATAAGAGCATTATTATATTGTTGACTAGAAAGAATCGTTGTAGGACACAAATAAGCAACTTGCTTGCCATCATTAACAGCCTTAAACATTGCTCTAAACGCAACCTCTGTTTTACCATAACCAACATCTCCACATAAAAGCATATCCATTGGTTTACTTTTTTCCATTTCTTCCTTAATTTTTTTAACAGCATTTAACTGGTCCTCAGTCTCCTCATACATAAATTCACTTTCAAACATCACTTGATTCTCATCATCATGACTAAAAGCATATCCACTTTGACTCTCACGCATTGCATATATTTTTAACAACTTAGAAGCAATGTCTTCAAATTTTTTCTTCAAAGCTAATTTTTTCTTAATAAAATCTCCACTACCTAAAGTATTAATCTTAGGAATATGTCCTTCTTTAGCCGAATACAAACTAATTCTATCTATTTTCTCAACAGGTAAATACAAAACATCTCCCTTATTATAAAGAAGTTTTATATAATCTTTAAGATAACCATTCTTGTTTAAAGTAACAATTCCCTCATATTGACCAATACCATGTATCTCATGAACAATATAATCACCATTATGAATATTGTTAATATCTTTTACTTTAGTACCAAGTTTATATTTACTCTTATAAGTATAATTTTTTTCTTTAACCTTATATAAATCAAATTCACTAATTACTACTAAATCATTAATAACAAAACCATTGCCTATTTTTTTATTAATTAAATTAACTTTATTACTAACTATTTTATCTTCATTAGTAATTAAAACATCCATATTATCTCTTATCTTATTAAAAATATTTCTATTAGTTACAGCAATAACAACAGTTTTACCACTAGTAACATACTTATTAACACTTTTTTTCAAAGCTTCAATATCTTCATTATAATTAACAATATCACTTACCTTATACTTCTTCAATTCTAAATTAGATAAGTTATCTATATTCATCAAAAATATCTCGTTTTTAACATTAATTTCTTCTAAATGAAACATATAATCAGTCTCAAACTCGTTATTATTTCTAGCATTATAATCAACTATATCACTCATTATCTTTTCATAACTAGCTTTAATTTGACTATAATCATAATAAAAACAAACATAATCATTCATATAATCACTTAATGACTCAATATCATTAGCATAATGTTTTAAATATTTTTGTTTTCTAACAATATCTTCATCATATTTATTTAATAAAAATTCACTAGTAGGCATAACTGTTATTTTTTTTAAATGCTTAGTAGATAACTGCGTATCAACATCAAAATATCTAATACTATCGATAACATTTCCCCATAATTCTATTCTAACAGGATATTCTTCTCCAATAGGAAAAATATCAATGATATATCCTCGTGAAGCTATACTACCAGTCTTACTAACCAAATTATCTACTTCATAACCTAAATTATAAAAAGATTCCAATAATTTATTCCTATCAATTTTATCATTAACGCTCAAATGAACTATACTGTTTAGCCAAGTTTTCTTATTGGGTAGATATCTTAAAAATCCCATTAAATTAGTAACTACAATATATTTATCATTAGTAATTAACTTATTAATAGTATTAATTCTTTCAACCTTAAATTCAGGACTAATTGATACAGCCTCGCTTGTAATAAAATCATCCATTGGAAAAAACAATACTTTATCAGTATAATTAAGTATTCCCTGATAAACATACGATGCTTCATACAAACTACTAGCAAGAACTAAAACATTCTTATTATTATTTAAAAACTTATTATAAATATATATATAATTAGTTTCTTTGTTTAAACCAACAACACCATAATAATTATCATTATCTTGTTTAAATAGATTATCAAATAATTTCATTATATCACCCACAAAAAGATACAAAATCAATTGTATCTAACTTAAATTTATATATTTTTTACTATTTCTTAAAAACTACAACACTAGCATCATCATCTTTAACATAATTTTGATCAACATTAGCAAATAATTCCCTACATCTTTGCACGTCTAAGTAATTATAACCAGTCTTGCTTCTAACTAAACCAACCATTTTATTAGCAATATTATCTTTATTATTAATAACTGTATCCCTAATCTCTCTACTAGATAAAACATCACTAACTCCATCACTACATAATATTAAAGCCTTATAATCATTATTATTAAGCCAATAAACATCTATCTTAGGACCCATAAAATCACCAATAGAACTAGTAATAATATTATTTCCAGGAGTAAACCTCAAATCATCAACACCTAATTTATTAGTCTTAATATAATTATTCCATACAAAAGAATGATCACTTGTTACTAACTTAATATTATTATCATTACCAATAGCATAACATCTTGAATCTCCAACATTAAATATCTCTGTCTCATTTTCCAAAACAATCGCCATATTCAAAGTCGTTAAGGGATTATCTCTAAATAGACTAGCTAATTCATTAGAAATTTCTTTTATCTTGTAAGCAAAATCATTAACAACATCATTAGTGTTATCTACCTTAGAAAAATCATAAGTTAAAAAGAATTTAGACATATTATCAACAACCATATTTGATGCGATTTCACCACCTCTAACACCACCGACACCATCACATACCATCAATAAATAATTATTACCTTTTTTTAGTATTGTTGTAGCATCTTCATTTTTACTATGTTTTGTTGATTTAATAGAACACTTCTCAAGTATAAAACCATTTCTCAACTTATCGTATGCAGAAGGCTTAAATACTAAATTTTTAACACCATTTCTCTCTATCTTATAACTTCCATAATTATGATTACTTTTAGTTTCCTTTTTCATTAATTTAAGAATATTTTCCACTTCATCCATACTATTAAAACTTCTTTTAGATATTTCAACAGGAACCTTTAAATTATTCACTTCAAAACTAGCAATTTTTAAAACTCCATTCTCATCAATATATGGTCTTACTATTAATCTCATACTAACTTCCCCTCTCAACAAATTTGTTCATATCCTAACACATTTGCTTGTTTTTTGTCAAATTTACATAGAATTATATTTATTCATAAGCTTGTCTCTGTCTAATTTAACAAAATCATAAACAATATTATCCAACTTACTAAATGTATTATTTATTACATTGCATTCTTCTTTATTAAACTTACCCAACACATAATCTATAATATCATTACCATTCTTAGATATTCCCAATTTTAATCTCAAATAATTATTGGAATTAATATTATTAAAAATATTCTTTATTCCATTATGACCTCCACTAGAATGATTATAAGTTAACTTAAAAGTGCCTAAATTCATATCTAAATCATCATGAATAACCAAAATATCATCTAAACCAACTTTATAATAATCAATATAACTAGAAACTACCTCTCCAGATAAATTCATATACTTACACGGTTTTACCAATAAAATTTTCTCATTATCTATAACAACTTCAGCATACATTCCATCAAACTTTTTTTTATAAGAAATATTAGGATATAAATAATCTAAAAACATAAAACCCATATTATGTCTAGTATTATCATACTCTCTTCCTACATTACCCAAACCAAAAACTATTTTCATGACACACCTCCATGATATTCCTTATATATATCATTTTTTTTCTTACCTGTATCCTTAGCCACTTTCTTAATTGCATCCATTACACTATAACCATTACTAATATAAATATTTACCATTTCTACTATAGTCATATCACTTAAAGTAAATATATTACTATTTCCCTCTACTACTAAAACAATTTCACCTTTAATTTCAACATCACTATGAACTAAATTAGACAATTTTCCATGATAAATACTTTCATACCTCTTGCTTATTTCCCTAGATAAAGAAATATTTCTATCACCAAATATTTCATACATATCACACAAAGTCTTTTTTATTCTATGCGGTGCTTCATAAAATATAACAGTATAAGGAAAACTTTCTAATTCCATTAATTCCTTTTTTCTCTTAGTACTGTTACTATTTAAAAAACCATAAAATATAAAATGCTCGGTAGATAATCCAGAAGTAACAATCGCAGGAACTAATGCGCAAGCACCAGGTAAACACACAACATTATAACCTTTTTCTATCACATATGCTACAGTTTTATGTCCTGGATCACTAATAATTGGAGTACCCCTGTCAGTAACTATTGCAACACTCTCACCATTTTCTAAATATTTAATCAATATTTCCTTTACTTTTTCCTCATTGTAGTCATGTAAAGTAATTAACTTCTTTTTTATCTCAAAATGATTAAGAAGTTGTAAAGTAACACGTGTATCTTCACAAAAAATAACACTAACAGTTTTTAATATATCAATTGCCCTAAAAGTCATATCTTCCAAATTACCAATTGGCGTTGGAACTAAATATAAAGTAGGACTACCATCATAACTATTTTGCCACATAAAATCACTCCTGAAACATTTTCCTAATATTCTCTTTATAACTTCCGTCTTCATTATGGATATATAAAGGAGGCATAATTTTTAAACTAGATTTTCCATTTTTAACACCTTCAATTAATAACAAATTAGCACTTTTTCCTTGTTTAGGATAAATTATTTGCATTTTCTTAGGCTCTATATTATTTTCTTTCATTTTATATATAATTTCAATTAATCTAGAAACTGGATAAACTAACGCAATTACACCACCTGTCCTAAGCATTTTTTTACTTATCTCCAAAATGCTATCTAAATTACACATAATCTCATGCCTAGCAATTGACTTAATTTTATTATCATTTATCATCTTTGTATCATTAACCTTAAAATAAGGCGGATTACAAGTTATAACATCAAAACTATCTGTTTCATAGTACTTACTAATATTTCTAATATCATCATTAATAAGTGTAATCTGCTTGTCCATAGCATTTTCTATAACCGATTTTTCTCCCAAATCATATATCTCTTTTTGCAACTCAATACCCACTATTGAAGCCTTACTCTTCATTGCAAGAAACATTGCTACTGGAGCATTTCCAGTACATAAATCAAGTATTTTTTTATCACTTTTTCTTAATGTAACAAAATTAGCAAGTAATAAAGAATCTAAAGAAAACAAAAACCAATCATCATTTTGATAAATTACTTTATTACTGAAATTTAGTAATCGATGTTTAACTTCCATACTACTCCACTTCAACAGTAACAATACCAGTACCTTCTATAAAAACATTATACTTTCTCTTAAACAAATTTACTGATACTACTTTTCCTTTCCCAGCTTCTATTGTTACAATACTACCAACTTCAGGTAAACCTTTTTTATAATCTAAATAATTATCATCTTCATACTTTAAACAACATAAAAGTCTTCCACAACTACCATTTATCTTAGACGGATTAAGAGCTAAAGACTGATTCTTTGCCATATTAATTGACACAGAATCAAAATCAGTTAAAAATGTTGTACAACATAATTTTCTACCACAAGGACCAATTCCTCCAATTTCTCTTGCTTTATCACGAATTCCAACTTGCCTAAGTTCTATTCTAGTCTTAAAAGCAGAACCTAAATCCTTAGCAAGTTGTCTAAAATCAACCCTATCATCAGCAATAAAGCGAAATATTAACTGACTCCTATCAAAAGTATAAAAAGCATCCATAATAGTCATATTAAGGTTGTTCTTATTAACAAAATAATTACATCTTTGAATAGCACGATCAGCATCCTTCAAATTATTTAAATGTTGTAAATAATCAGCTTTAGTTGATATTCTAATTATTTTTTTATATTTAATTCTATTATCAACCTTTTCAGGATCAATAAAACTAACTACCTTACCAAACTGTAAACCTTTTTCTGTTTCTACAATTACTGTAAGATTTTTTTTCAATCGTAAGTTATTATCGTAAAAATAATAAATTTTCCCATTATCACTTAAAGTAACTCCTACAACACCCATACATTAACCTCCAAATTCTATAATTATTTTATTAATAAGTAAATTCAAATTTAAATTGTACCTAATTAAATATTCATTTTCTATCAAAATTTTTATTTTTTTTATAATCTCATCAATAGAACCATTAATATTAGTAACATCATCATAATAATTATTAAAATATTTTAAATCACAACCTAATTTAAAAAGTAAAACATCATTATAAAAATATATCATAATATCTATGGCTTTTATAAAACTATTTCTATCCTTAAATTTAGTAAGCCATAAAGGTTTAGCATATATAATAGTATCTTTTTTCTTATTTTCTAATACTCTAATAAAATCTAGAACATCATTAATCATCAACGAGTCAAAATTAACTTCATTATCAGCTAAGATCAATATATCTTGACACCTAGATTTAATAGTATCTAATACTAAATCCTTATTATTTGTAACTAATAAAGCAATAATATCATCATTTGGTTCCTCTAAAAATTTTAAAATTGAATTAGCTGCCTGCTTATTTAATTTTTCGCATTCCAAAATTATATATATTCTTTTACTACCTTCAATTGCTGTTTTATTAAATGCTTCTTGCAAATCCATTAATTGTTCTTTTTTTATCCACATTCCTTCAGGTTTAATAATTTTTATTTCAGGATAATTACCATTTTCAATTCTCAAGCATTGCAAACATTCTCCACATTTTTCGTTATTAAAATAATTATTTGGACACAAAATAGCCTTAACAAATGATAAAATGATTTCTATATATTTATCATTTCCTTTATTTTCAAACAAATAAGCATGTGATATTTTATTGTTTTTTATTGCCATACTAAGTACATTATAAAATATAACTTGTCCATCTTTGTAATCATCCAACATAAAATCACCATCTTTAATAAAAAATAAGCATCAAAATTATAAAACCTGCTAAACATGGCATACCTAATATTGCCACTGTAAAAAGTGTTATAAAATTAATTGGAATTGTCGCATTTATAGGAGTAGCCAACACATTATAAGCATATATTACCAAACCAGATACAACAATCTTTTTAACTAATTTAAATATTTTTTTTAACATAATAATTCACCCAGTAAATACTATGTTACTTTCTTACTATTATGATAAATATTTTCTCTCTTCCAAAGCCATTTCTAAAGTCATAGGATCAATATACTCTATCTCAGCACCAATTGGTACTCCACTAGCAATTTTACTAACTTTAATATCATATCCTTCAAGCATTTTTTTAATATATTGCACTGTCGTTTCACCTTCAACACTAGGTTTCAAAGCCACAATAATTTCCGTATATTTTCCATTCTTAATTCTCTCAATTAAATTATCTACACTAATATCCTCAGGATTTATTCCGTCAAGCGGTGAAATTAAACCACCCAATACATGATATTCACCTTTATAAATACCCAATTTTTCAAACAAAATAACATCTTTAGGATTTTCCACAACAAAAATCGTCCCATTTTTCCGATTTCTATTTTCACATATATAACATATATCTTTATCAGTTATATTGTTACATATCTTACAATTTTTAATATTATCTCTAATACCAATAATTGAATCAGCAAACTCAGTTAATTTATCCTTATCAAAATTAATCAAAGAAAAGCTTAACCTTTCTGCTGTTTTCTCACCAATACCAGGTAATAACTCAAAACATTCCATTAAATCTTTAATATTTTTAGGATACATCTTACATCATACCTGCTAACCCTTGATATTTACTTAACTTTTTTTCTTTGTCAACATCTACTTTTTTCATAGCCTCATTAAAAGCCACAACTACCATATCCTCTAATATATCCATATCATCACTGTTTAAATTTTCTTTATCTTTAATAGTTAACTTTAACATTTCCTTTTTTCCGTTCAAAACAACTGTAACCAGCGAAGAATTTCCTTCGTATTCTGTTTTTTCTAACTCCTTTTGTATTTTCATAATTTCACTTTGCATTTGTTGAGCTTGTCTCATAATTGCTTGCATATTCATAATAACATCTTCCTTTCTTTAATTACTTATATTCAATAACCTCTGCCCCTAATATATCTACTAAATCATTTGCACCTAAATTACTACTTTTTTCATACTTAATATCATTCTGTCCCTTAGTTTTTTCCACCTTCATTTCATATACATATTTATTATTCAAATTATCAATATACTTTTTTTTCTCATAATCCCATTCGCTGTTACTAAGTACAATAGTTTTATAATTAACACCATATATTTCATAAAATAATTCACTTAATAATTCACTTTGACTATTCAAAGATGCCGCTACTGAAGAAAACTTTGACTGAAATATTAAATTCTCTTTTCCTGCCACAACAACATTAACATCCTTAAGTAATCCTACAATATTCTCATACTTATCATTTGTCAAATATTCAAATACAAGGGACCATTTTTCTTTAAATTTGTTAAGCAAACTTTTATTTGCACTTACAAAAGCATTGTTTACCCTAACTTCTTTTAAATAACTGATATGCTTCAATTCTTCATTAGATAATTTAGGAAAAACATCTTCTTTAATTATATCATTTTTTATAGACATATTACTAGTATTTTTCTCTGCTTTTACATTATTTTTACTTTCCTTGACATTGACTTTTTCTAAAATAGATTCTTCTTTTTTTTCTAAATTAACTAATTTTATCAAAGCAACTTCTAAAAGAAGCAAGGGATAACTGGAATTTTTAATATTATTAAGTACATTATTTAATTCATTAACATAATTATAAATTAAATTATTATCATACAAATCACTAATTTCTTTAACTTTGTTAAGTTTATCCAAATTTAAAGAATAATCAGTAATATTCTTATAAACAAGTACATCTTTTAAAAACAATATAATTTCTTCAATAAATTTAGAAATATTTTTCCCACTATAATTAATATCATCTAATATTTTAACTATTGATGACATATCTTTATTATAACTGCTTAACAACAATTCATAGATTATTTCATAAGAAACAAGACCTGTAATATCATAAACATCATTTATAGTTATATCATTGCCCTTATAACTAACAAGCTGATCTAATAAATTAATAGCATCCCTCATCCCACCATCTGCCAAACGCGCTATTTCATTCAAAATATCACTAGAAACAACTATTTTTTCAATATTACAAATTTCTTCAAGCCTTTTTACTATGTTATCCACAGTTATTTTATCAAATCTAAATTTTTGGCATCTAGAAGAAATTGTAAGTGGAACCTTATAAGTCTCAGTAGTAGCAAGAACAAAGATTACATGGCTAGGTGGTTCTTCCAAGGTTTTAAGCAAGGCATTAAAGGCTCCAACAGTAAGCATATGTACTTCATCAATAATATAAACCTTATATTTTGAATTAGATGGAACTAAATTAATTTTATCTCTCAACTCTCTAATTTCATCTACACCATTATTAGAAGCAGCATCAATCTCAATAATATCATCATTAGTATTATTAAATATACTCAAACAACTTTCGCATTTTCCACAAGGTTCTCCATCAATTGGATTAGTACAATTAACCATCTTAGCAAGTAACTTTGCCGTAGTAGTTTTACCTGTTCCACGTGGACCGCAAAACAAATAAGCATGAGAAATACGTCCAGTTTTAATAGCATTCTTTAAAACACCAACTACACCTTCTTGTCCAGATATTTCCTCAAACCTAGAAGGTCTATATTTACGATATAAAGCTAAATATTTCAAACTATCAAACCTCCAATCAAATTAATTATAACACAAAAATGAAGATTATTTTCTTTTTGCTTTAAAAAAGTCTTTTAAAATCATACAACATTCATTACTCAAAACATTTTCCACAACCTCAATCTTATTTTTTTTCAATATGTCAATTAAATCTCGATTATGACTATTATTACATCCTATAACTACTTTTTTAATACGTGATTCAATTATTGCACCAATACACATCAAACAAGGTTCTAATGTTACATATAAAACGCAATTACTTAAACGCCAATCACCAATTTTTTTACACATTCGTTCAATTGCTATTATCTCAGCATGCTTAGTAACCAATTTAGAAGAATTTTTTTGATTATACCCCTTTGTAACCATATTATTATCACAATTAATAACAACCGCGCCAACAGGAACTTCATTTCTCATATAAGCAAACCTTGCCATCTTAATAGCTAAGTTCA
The DNA here is from genome assembly GCA_905199855.1 of uncultured Clostridium sp. Classification (GTDB taxonomy): domain Bacteria; phylum Bacillota_I; class Bacilli_A; order RF39; family UBA660; genus CAG-762. The sequence continues at coordinate 43,186 of CAJKHY010000003.1, read as the reverse complement.
TATAATAGTTATCCACAACTTACCACCCACTACTATCTATATAACTTTATAGTATATCAAAAAGTATATACTATGTCAATATTTTTTTATAGAAAACATTTGTTCATTAATATGTAAAAAACACTTATCTACATTACTACAAAAAAAAAGATGCACACAATAAGAGGTTGTTATAGCTGCTATCTCCCGATCCTGACTCATTTTCAACATTATTGTTGCATCAATAAATAATATACATTAATTATAAAAATAAATCAAGCATTTATATAAAAAAAATAAAAATTTATCCACACAAAAATATTAATATTCTCTTTTAGTTTTTATCCTATATATGTCCATATAATTAATTTTAACTACGCCCTATGTTTCACGTGGAACATTAATTTTAATATTAACGCTATATATTTTATTGAGGTTATACTATGTTTCACGTGAAACATTAATTATAATACTAACTCTATATATTTTATTGAGATTATACTATGTTTCACGTGAAACATTATTCTTAATAAGGCTACTATATAATCACTCATTTAATAACAAAATTATTCTTTCCACATTTATTTAACTAAATAATATCCCTAATTTGGTTTAATAAATATGAGTTATCCACAATTTTTGTAATAAATAAAATACATTTTGTAAAAAAACACAAACATTTCTTCTAAAAAAAGAAGTTACTAATTATTTGTAACTTCATCATCAACATTAGAATCATCCTCAATTATCTTATCAACAACAGCTATTGAAGATACACATTGATTTTCCCTAAGATTTATAAGCTTTACACCCTGAGTTACACGACTCATAGTAGAAATCTTATCTATATCTAATCTAATCACAATACCCTCATTAGTAATAATCATTAAATCACTATTACAATTTACTGTTTTAAATGCTACAATTGATCCATTCTTATCAGTAATATTTAAAGTCTTAACACCTTTACCACCACGATTAGTAATGCGATACTCACTAATATCAGTTTTTTTACCATAACCCCTTTCAGTAACAACCAATACTTGTTGATTATCCACAGCCTTAGACATACCAACCAAAAATCCACCTTCTAAATTAATACCTCTTACTCCTGCAGCTCCGCGACCCATAACTCTAATAGAATTCTCATTAAAACGAACCATTCTACCATTAGAAGAAGCCATTAATATATCGTTATCGCCAGTAGTCTTTTCAACAGATATTAACTCATCATCATCGCGCAAAGTAATAAATTTTTTACCATTATTTCTAATATTATTAAATTCACTAATTGCAGTCCTCTTAATTAAACCACTCTTTGTAGCAAAAACTAAATTATTACTCTCATCGTCATTAGCAATCCTAATTAAAGCAGCAACCTTTTCGTTTTTCTCTAAATTTAACAAATTAATAATTGGTAACCCCTTTGACTGCCTACTATACTCTGGTATCTCATAACCCTTAATACGATAAACCTTACCATTATTAGTAAAGAATAATATATAATCATGAGAACTAGCTTCAATCATGTTTTCCACATAATCTTCGTCATTCGTACTCATACCCTTAATACCTACACCACCACGATTTTGCGTTTTATAAGTATCCACAGGTAATCTCTTAATATAACCTTTTCCTGTCAAAGTAACAACAATATTCTCTTCAGGTATCAAAGACTCATCATCAATGTAATCAATTGCGGTCATATCAATTTTAGTTCTTCTCTCATCACCATATTTAGACTTAACCTCCAACAGCTCTTCCTTAATAATATTAAGAATCTTTTCATTTGAAGCCAAAATAGAACGTAAATCTTCAATTTCAAGCAACAAATCCCTTAACTCAGTCTCAATTTTATCTCTTTCTAGACCAGTTAAACGACGTAACTTCAATTCCAAAATAGCATCAGATTGAATATCAGTAAGCCCAAACCTTGACATTAACTTTTCCTTAGCAATAATATCTGTTTTAGCAGTCTTAATTATATTAATAACCTCATCAATATTATCTTGAGCTATCTTATACCCCTCTAAAATATGCACACGCTTCTCATCTTTTTCCAAATCGAAATTTGTACGCCTTATAATAACTTCTTTTTGATGATCAATATATTTAGCAATAATATCCTTTAACCCTAAAGTTCTTGGTGTCTTATTATCTATCATTAAGAAAATAATTCCATATTGTACCTGCAAATTAGTATGCTTATATAAATTATTTAAAATAACTTGAGGATTAGCATCACGCTTCAAAGTAATTGTAATCTTCACACCATCCTTCAAATCAGTATGATAATCAGAAATACCTTCAATTACCTTATCCCTAACCAATTCTGCCACCTTATTCTTTAGCTCCATTGTATTAACACCATATGGAACCTCAGTAATAATTATATTACTATGATTAGTACCTTCCTCAATTATAGCTTTACTACGAATCGTAATAGAACCACGACCAGTTTCATAAGCCTTACGAATACCAGAATTTCCTAAAATAATACCACCAGTTGGAAAATCAGGCCCCTTAATATATTGCATTAAACCTAAAGTATCAATATCAGGATTATCTATATATGCTATACAACCATCAATTACCTCACATAAATTATGAGGAGGAATATTTGTGGCCATACCTACCGCGATACCCATTGTTCCATTAACTAAAATATTTGGAAACCTACTAGGCAATACCGTTGGCTCATCCAAAGATTCGTCGAAATTCTTAGTCATATCAACTGTGTTTTTCTTAATATCCCTAAGCAATTCTAGTGAAAGTTTAGATAACCTTGATTCAGTATAACGCATTGCCGCCGCGCCATCACCCTCAATATTACCAAAATTACCATGTCCATCAATAAGTAAATATCGCTCATTAAAATCTTGAGCCATTCTTACCATTGCTTCATATATTGAAGAATCACCATGTGGATGGTAATTACCCATAACCTCACCAACAGTCTTTGCTGATTTTCTATGAGGTTTATCTGGAGTATAACCTGAACAAAACATACTCCACAAAATTCTCCTATGAACAGGCTTTAATCCATCACGCAAATCAGGCAATGCTCTTGAAGTAATAACACTCATAGAATATTGTAAAAAACTCTTGCTTACCTCATCAACTATATTATTCTCAGTTAAACTATCATGTTCATGAAATGTTCCACCAAAATCAGTATTTACCATCTCATCATCAACATTCTCAACATCCGTATTATTATCTACCTCTTTGTTATCCACATCATTGTCATTCATTGCCATATTCAATAGTTCGTTTAAATTATTATCATTATCCATTTTCTACACCTCCTAAATGTCAAGATCCTGAGCAAATACAGCATTTTCTTCGATAAAATTCCTTCTTGGTTCTACTTCCTCACCCATCAATTTTTCAAATATCGCATCAGCGGCCACACAATCATCTACTGTAATTTTCCTAAGAGTTCTTTTAGTAATATCCATAGTAGTTTCATTTAATTCAGGCGGATCCATTTCACCAAGACCCTTCATTCTAGCCACTTCAACCCTTGACTTAACACTCTCAGGTAAAGAATTTAAATAAGACTCCTTTTCTGCTTCATCCAAAACATATTTTCTTGTTTTACCATGAGTTATCCTAAATAGTGGTGGTTGAGCAGCATAAACATGACCATTTTCCACAATAGGTTTAAAAAACCTATAAAATAACGTAAGTAATAATACTCTAATATGAGAACCATCAACATCGGCATCGGTCATGATAATAATCTTATCATATCTTAATTTTGATAAATCAAACTCCTCCCCAATACCAGTTCCAAATGCTGTGATAATAGATCTAATTTCTTCATTAGATAAAGCTCTATCCAATCTAGCTTTTTCAACATTTAATATCTTACCTCTCAAAGGTAAAATTGCTTGAGTCATGGAATCTCTACCTTTTTTAGCAGAACCTCCAGCACTATCTCCTTCGACTATAAATATTTCGGAAATACTTGGATCCTTACTCTTACAGTCAGTAAGTTTTCCCCAAGTATTTGTTGAAACTAAATCGCTCTTTCTAGTCATTTCTCTCGCTTTTCTCGCAGCATTTCTAGCACGACTAGCCAAAATAGCCTTATTAATAATTATTTTAGCATCATCAGGATTTTCCATTAAAAATCTTTCAAAACCTGCCGAAAACACATTATCAGCCAATTTTCTTACCTCTGAATTACCTAGTCTACCCTTTGTTTGACCTTCAAACTGAGGATTAGGATGCTTACAAGAAATAATCATTGTTAAACCTTCCTTAACATCATCTCCTGTTAAAGAATCGTCCTTTTCCTTTAAAATATTGTTTTTTCTTGCATAATTATTAATAACCCTAGTTAAAGCTCTCTTAACTCCATCTTCATGTGTTCCCCCATCATGAGTATTAATATTATTTACAAATGAATATATATTTTCATTATATCCATTATTATATTGCATAGCAACTTCAAAAAACACACCAGCTTCCTCGCCCGATAAATGAATTATATCATCATGAAGAACAGTCTTACCTTGATTAATAAACTTTACATACTCACTAATACCACCATCATACAAAAATGTTTCGCCAGTAGTATCTTCCATATCTCTATCATCACGAAGAGTTATTGATAAACCACGATTTAAAAATGCCAACTCTCTAATTCTAACCTTCAAAGTATCATAATCATAAATCTCACTATCAAAAATACTAGCATCAGGTTTAAAAGTAACCGTTGTTCCACTTCTATTCTCACTACATCTATCTATTATTTTTAGTTGTTCAACAGTATGTCCACCATTTTCAAAACGAATAAAATAAACATTACCATTTTTGTATACACGAACTTCTAACCACTTACTAAGAGCATTAACAACAGATGCACCCACACCATGTAATCCACCACTTACTTTATATCCTCCTCCACCAAATTTTCCACCAGCATGTAAAACAGTATAAACTGTCTCTACAGTAGAAATTTTTGTTTTCGGATGAATATCAACAGGTATACCACGACCATCATCCTTTACTGTTATTGAATTATCCTTATTTATAATAACTTCAATATTATTACAATAACCTGCTAATGCCTCGTCAATTGAGTTATCCACAATTTCCCATACCAAATGATGTAACCCCTTAACATCAGTAGTACCAATATACATACCAGGTCTTTTCCTAACTGCCTCCAAACCTTCCAATACTTGAATATTGGAAGCATCATAATTTTCACTTACATGTTCATTCATTTCTTTTCCTCCTCTACTTTTCCATTTGTAATTTTAAAAATTTTAGAATTACTTACTAATTTTTTATCTATTCTATTCACATCAGTAGTGGTTATTATCGTTTGAATATCATTACTAATATACCTAATAACCCTATTCCTTTTCTTAATATCTAACTCACCAAATAAATCATCAAGTAATAATATTGGATTTTCTCCCTTAACCTCTTTGAATATGTCTATTTCAGCTAATTTCAAAGACAAAACGGCCAATTTTTGCTGACCTTGAGACCCATAATTAATCAAATTTTTATCGCCTAAATAAAAAGAAAAATCATCACGTCTTACTCCCAATATACTACTTCCATAATTAATTTCTTTACTAATATTATCGTTAATTTTCTTTAAAAACTTTTCCTTTAAGTCCTCTTCATTATCATATTCAAAAAAAACATTAGAACTATATCTTAAATTAAGACCTTTATAACTTCCTGTTTCCTCATAAATATCTCCTATATATTTATTAATTTTATCAATAAATTCTTTTCTTTTCAAATATATATAAACACATAAAGAAGCATATTTTTCATTAATAATATCTAAATAATTTAAATTACATTTACCACCAAATTTAACATACTTCAAATATTCATTTCTATTCTTTAAAACAATATTAAATTCCTTTATTTTTCTTAAATACATTGTATCTAATTGACTTAATTCAACATCTAAAAAATGTCTTCTAACATTAGGAATATCTTTTATTAACTTTAAATCATGTGGACCAAATATTACTATATTAAATTTAGCTACATAATCACTAAACTTAGAAACTTCCTTATTATCAATCTTAACTTTTTTACCTAATTCACTAATAATAACTTCTAAATTTTTCGAGCGATTCATAATTATAACAGATGCTTTTATCTTACAATTATTACATCCTATTTTAATTAAATTCTTATCATTGGTGGTTAAAAATGATCTTGTGATACCAAGTAAATAAATAGATTCAAGTATATTTGTTTTACCTTGAGCATTATTTCCTATAATTATATTTAAATTTTGATTAAATTTTAACTCTAAATTATCGTAATTGCGGTAATTTTTGAGTATCAATTTCTTTATATGCATTTTAAATTATATTTTTTGCTCATTTTTTCACCTTTTCTAATTACTTAGTATCCCTAATCATACCCACATAAATTATATCACATATAAAAAAAAAATGCCAGTTTTATCTGGCATTTTTGTATACAATTGAAACTTTTTTTTCCAAATAATCCAATTTTAATCTATGACATTTATTTATTTGGTGCTCAAATGTATAATATGACATATTAATAACAATCTTAATACCATTTAAAAAGGTAACAACTACGTTTTTTGAACCCTGTTCTTTATAAGACTTAATATTATTATAATTTAACCATGCACAATGTTCTTGACGCTTAGAAGTTGTTGGAAAAAGTATTATATTTCCATCATTATCTAAAATTATAGGCATTTTGCATCTACACTTAAGTATTGTTTTACTAAACTCTACTCTATTCAAATAAGTACTTCCATATAACTTACAATTATCATTTACAATTTTGAATGTTTTAGAATCAACAAACATGACATTATCATTTTCTAATATCTTAGTCTGTGTTTTCGTAATTGGCATAATAAGTAATGTCTCTTGCGTAATAAAATAATCCATTATATCACCTCCAAACATATATATAAATATATATGGCTTGTACTTTAACACACACATATTGTCGAATTTTGTCGAATTTTGTCGAAAAAAACCAAAAAATTAACTTTTTCGGCCTAAATTCAACTAATATGTCTTAATTGGTAATAATAATTGAACTAAATTATTATCATCTGTTGATTTGATAACAATTGGAGAAATATCATTATTCATACAAATAGTAACAGTTTCAGCTTCAAAACTTCTTAAAGCCTCCATCATATATTTAGAACTAAATGATATGTCAATTTCCTTATCTGTTACTAAACTAAGTTTTTCTTCAACCTTTCCTATTTCAGGACTATTTGATAAAATTACTAATTCATTTTTATTAAGCATTAACTTAATTGTATTTTTATCCTTATCACTAGTTAACAAACTTGCACGATCTATCATCTCATATAGCACATTAACATCAACATCTATTTGGATTTCAAAATTTGAAGGAATAACACTAGAATTAGTAGGATAAGTTCCACTTAATAACCTTGACTGAAATAAAATATTTTTATATTTAAATAACACCTTATTGTTAAATAAATGCATCTCAATTTCTCCATTATCATCAATAATTTTAATCAATTCTAATAAATTTCTACATGGTATTACTAAATTAACTGAATTACTATTAAATTTATCAATATTTATGCTATATTTAGCCAAACGATATGAATCAGTAGCAAGAACTTCCAAATTATCACCATTTATAATAAAATTAATCCCAGTTAAAATTGGTCTACTCTCACTAGGTGAAGTAGCAAATGCTACCTTATTAATTAAAGCCTTTAGCTCACTATTCTTCAAAACAATTGGTTCCTTAGTTTCTTCTAAATATAAATTAGGAAATTCATTAGGATTTATCCCATTTAAATTAAATGAAGAATTATCTGTAGTAATCAACATTTTAAAACCATCTAAAACTTCAATAGATATATCCACATTAGGTAACTTTCTAATTATCTCCACAATATACTTTCCATATATAACAATACTACCTAACTCAATTACTTCACTAATTTTTTCATTACTAATAAATGACTGTATAGAAATATCAGTATCACTAGCACTTAAATAAAGTCCATCTTTTTTTAACTCAAATTTTATCCCAGCTAATATAGGAATTAAATTTTTTGAAGAAATAGCCTTTGAAACATTATTTAACCCCTCAATTAAATATTCTTTCTTGATAATAAATTTCATAATATACCTTCTTTCTTTATTTTTTTATTAATGATTATATTGTGGATAACTGTGGATAACTTTACTATCTCTTATTTTATAAGTGTTTTTAACATTTTTTCTTGTGCATAATGTCAAATAACTTTACACAAGTTAATTAGATAAAGTTTTTTTAATATCTTTTATTATTTCTTTAACTTGTTCATTATTTTTCATATCCACACTTATTTTATCATAAGAATGCATTATTGTTGAATGGTCTCTTCCACCAAAATAACCACCTATTCTAGGGAAAGACTCATTAGTTAAAGTTCTACACAGGTAAATTGCTATCTGTCTAGGAAAAGCAATCGACTTAGACCTTTTCTTTCCCTTTAAATCTTCCACTTTTATGTGGAAATAATCACTTACCACCATTTGAATACGATGTATATCATTCTTAAAATTACAAGATTTAATCATTTGATCTTTTAAAGCATCAACTGCAATGTCTAAAGTAATTTCCCCATGCCCCATCATTAAAGAATAAGCAAATACCCTAGTAATAGCCCCTTCTAATGACCTAACATCAGTACTAAAACTATTAGCAATATAATCAATTACATCTTCTGGTATGTCTTTGGCTGATTCTTGATACATTATCTTTTTCTTTATAATATCCTTGCTTAATTTCAGATCGGGTGGAAAAATATTTGCAGTAAGTCCACAAGCAAAACGTGTCCTAAGTCTATCCTCAAGTAACTTTAAATCATTAACCGATCTATCGGAAGAAATGATGATTTGCCTATTAGAATTATATAACTCATTAAATGTGTGAAAAAATTCTTGCTGTGTAGCAGCCGCATTTTCTAAAAACTGAATATCATCAATCATTAAAACATCCACATTTCTATATTTTGCCTTAAAAGTATTAATTAATTCAAAATTTTCCTTATCCTTGTTGCGTACTACTCTAATAAAATCGTTAACAAAATCATCACTAGTAACATATAAAACCTTTAAATTAGTATTATTTATAATATAATTACCTATTGCATGCATTAAGTGTGTTTTACCTAAACCACTTTTACCATACAAAAATAAAGGATTATAAGCTTTTCCAGGTTTTTCTGCTACCGACATCGCAGCAGTATAAGCAAACTTATTGCTTTCACCAATAATAAATGATTCAAAAGTGTAATTTGGTTTTAAATTAGCATCTTCCCTATGATACTTAGGTACTCCAACATCCACATCTTCTACTACAGTTTCTGTCTCGTATTCTTCTTCAAGTAAGAAAGAAAAAGTAAAATTAGTACCCGTAATACTATTAAAAATATCTTCCATTAAAGAAATATAATTTTCTTTTAAATGCTTCTTATGTAAGTTCATAGGGACAATAACAGTCGCGGTATTATTATCTAAACTAACTAATTTCGTATCCTTAAACCAAGTTTCGTAAGATAAAGAAGAAACCTGTTCTTTAATTTTTTCTAAAAAACTATTCCAAATTACTAATGTATCCATAACCATTACTCCTTATTTTTTGGATTTCTATCTATATTTTACACTATAATGTGGAAAATGAAAAGAATTTTTTTAAAAAATACTAACTATCCTCAGTTTTTCCACACAAAATTCCACTTATATTTTATATATTTTATAAGGATTTCTTCTTTTTTCCACAAATTTACACAAAAAAAATTTTATGTGTATATTATTATCAACACCCATCCTCACATGTGGATAACTTATTCGTTATGTGGATAACTTTTCTTTTTTCTTGTATTTAGTACCAAAAATGTGTCAAATTTTTACACAATTAGACAACAAATAGAAAATTTATTCCACATTTTACTGTGGATAACTCTTTTTTCATTCAATTTATAAAAAAAAGATAGATTAATATCTACCTTTTAAATTAAACATCCATTTATCATATACATCAGCATTCGCGGAGCTAGGAGGAGGATTAGGAAGTTTCATCTTAACTATCATAGGTAACTTCATCATCTTGCCAAACGCTACGCATATCCCAGACTGCAAACTTTTTTGCTTTTCAATTATATCATCCGTAATATTAGGAACCATTTTACCAATATAATCTAAATCAGTTGGGTGATTAATCTTAAAAATCAAAAAGTTACTACACTGAGAAATAACTGATTCGGATAATTCCGTAGGCCTTTGAGTAACCAAATCTAAAATTACCCCATATTTTCTACCTTCCTTAGCAATTCTCTCAAAAATATTATAACCTAAAGTCCTAGTATCTGCATCGTTTTGCACATATCTGTGGGCTTCTTCCAATAAAATATGCATAGGAAATGTCCCACGCTGAGGCAAACTTCTAGCAAACTTAAAAAATAATCTTGAATAAATCTTAGTTAAAGCCTTAGCAAATCTATCATCCACATCTTCTAAGACAAAATTAATTATTTGACATCTTTTATTTTCTTTATTAACCACGATATCAGTAATAAACTCAGTCAAACTAACAAATCTATTATAATCAAAAAATTTATGATAAGAACTATTAATAATAGAATGCAACTTTACTTTTAAAGCAATCGCCTCCGCATAATATTTTTCATTTAAAAGTAATCCTTCACTAATCAAAGTAAAGTTTAAAGCTATCTCTAAATCCTCTAAAGTATAATAAATGGGAGTATAATCTTCATTCCATTTCGTATTATTATCAACAAACTGTTCCACATATTTAGAAACAAGTAATCGCTCAACAAATTCTCCTTGACTATCAATATCAAAACATTTTCTAAAAGTTCTAGTATATCCAACACCAGGAATTTCATAATCCAAATTTAAATCTTTTGTACTGCAAGTACTAAGAATATTAAATATTTGATCCCTTATCCTAAAAGCCGTTTGATTCGTATACATAACTGATATAATTGCAGAAGCTATCAAATGATTCTTATATCTTATTGAATACTCATCATTCTTAGCAAAAGCACATACATAGGATAACATCTTCTCTATAATATTAATCTGTGAATATTCGTAAACATCAAGTAAATTAGCATAATCATCAACAGTTAAATGCCAAAGAGGCAACTTAATAATTAAACTATCCTTATTATTAGTATTAGTCGTATACATCTTATAATTATAATTAATATTAAACTTATTAATAGAAGAAAAAGAATTATGATACTCATTAGTTGAATTAAATATAAAAATATTAGCATTAAAAGGAATAATATCATTTCTATCAAACAAAGACTGATAAATTCTAGCAACCCCATATGTTTTACCACTTCCTGTGTTACCAAATATTGAACTATGGTTACTAAACATACTATTAATATCTATATTAATTGGATGATCATTATATAAAGGAGATAAACCAAGAACCATATTCTTATCATTAACAGTCCCCATTAACTCATCGAGCTCAATATTGTTAATAATTCTAATATTAGAAGTCAAACTAGGTTTTCTAATAATACCACTAACAAACTTATCATTAATAAATTCGCCTAAAAAAGTAATCTTAACCCTATTACCATCTACCTCATTAACCTCGCCAAGAAACTTCTTATCATCATCGACAAAAATAACATAATAATTAAGCAAATCTTCACTCATTAAATTATCTATCTCTACAAAAGCATAATTCTTACTAATAGCAAGTATCCTCTTAAACATATAATCACCCAAATTCTATTCTTAAAACCATTATACACCAAAACTATAATTTTTAAAACACCAATTTTAATTTTCTTATGCCTTTGCTACGCCGTTATCACAAGAAAAATTTAGTTAAAAAATAGAAACATACCTTATTTAGGATACAACATTCTAATAAAAAAAGACATTATTTGCTAATGTCAATATCAACTATAAATAACTTGTATCATAACAAAAAAATAGACAAAATAAAAATTTTTATTGACTTTAAAATAAAACACCTATATAATAAAATAGCATTTTATATTAAAAAAAGAACTTTGGAGGTGTAATAATGAAAAGAACTTTTCAACCAAATAATAGAAATAAAAAGAAAAAACATGGTTTCTTTGCCCGTATTGAAGGAAAAGTATTAAACAAAAGAAGAGCAAAAGGCCGTAAAAAATTATGTGCTTAAACCACTAATCTTTTAAGTGGCTTTTTTCTTATTGGAGGAACATATGAAAAAAAAAGAAATTATTAAAAAAAATTATGAATTTTCCAAAATAATAAACAAAAAAAATGCTATTAAAAATAAATATTTTAGTATTTTCTATCAACCTAATCAAGAGAAAAATTACTATGGCATCTCAATTCCTAAAAAAACAGGAAATGCCGTTACCCGCAACAAAATCAAAAGACAAATAAAAAGTATTATTGATAATAACAAAATATCTATACCAAAATCATATGATTATGTTATAATAGTAAGAGAGTGGGTAAAAAATATTGATTATTCTAAAATGCAAACTGAATTAATTAACCTATTCAATAAAGTAGAAGGAGAAAAACATGTCAAAAAATAAAAAAATAATAATTATAGTATTATCACTGTTCCTATTAACGGGATGTACAAAATACCTAAAAGGTGATGATAAAAAAACAATAGTCAATAAAGAAACAGGACAATCATTAACAGAAAATATTCTTTGTCAACCAACTAATGAAAATGCAATCAAACTATATAAAGAAAATAACAAAGATATAACCAAACTACCTACATGTGATAATTTCAAACCAACAGATGGAGGCTATGAAGGACTTTGGACTTCAATATTTGTAAAACCACTAGCCTGGGCAATAATCCAAATAGGTAAAATAGTAAAAAATAATGGTCTTGCAATCATTATAGCAACCATAATTATTCGTTTAATTGCCTATCCTCTTACAAATAAAACCGCAGTACAATCCGAAAATATGAAAAAAGCAAAACCTGAACTAGACAAACTAGAAAAAAAATATGCTGATAAACTAGATCGTGAAAGTCAAATGCAAAAAGCTCAAGAACTAATGATAATATATAAAAAATATAATATTTCACCAGCATCAGGTTGTTTACTTGCTTTTATCCAATTACCATTATTCTTTGCTTTCCTTGAAGCTATCAACCGTGTTCCAGCAATATTTGAAAAAAAATTCTTATCTCTTCAAATGGGGACTAACCCTTCAGTCGGTATTGCAAATGGCAATTATTACTACATAATTTTAATTATCCTTATCATTGGTACTACCTATTTCTCATTTAAAAATACATTAAAAGATCAAGCAACTCAAGCAGCAAATCAAATGAAATTTACTATTTATTTTATGTTATTCTTTATAGCAATGGCATCCATTACCCTACCAACAGCAATAGCAATTTATTGGATAACATCAAGTTTATTCACAATAGTGCAAAATGAAATAGTTAAAAGAAAGAAGGTATAAAAAATGAAATCGTACACGTACGAAGGAAAGAATAAAGAGGAAGCCATCAACAAAGCCGTAAACGAACTAAATACTATAAGAGAAAATCTTATCGTTGAAGTCCTAGAAGAAACAAAAGGCATCGTTAAGAAAAAAGTTGTAGTTAAAGTAATTAAACAAGACGAAATAGTAGACTTTATCAAAGACACATTGAATGAAATAACAAAAAGTATGGGAGTAAACATCAACCTAGAAGTAAGAAAAAGAAATGAAACAATATCTATCAAAATATTTTCAGACAACAATGCCATACTAATAGGTAAAAATGGTCGTACTATATCCGCCTTACAAAACCTTATCAAACAAATGGTATACAATGTCTTAGAAGAAAAAATATCCATTATCTTAGACGTTGAAAACTACAAAGAAAAAAGAATAAAATCATTAGAATACCTAGCAAAAAACACCGCTAAAGAAGTATCTAAAACTAAAATTGAAGCTAAATTAGATAGCATGAACTCATATGAAAGAAGAATCATTCATGAAGCTTTATCTAATAATCGATACGTATACACAGAAAGTACTGGCGAGGAACCAAATAGATGCGTTGTTATCAAACCAAAAGAAACAAAATAGTTTCTTTTTTTCTGTCAAATCGCCTTGTCAAAACCAATTATCAATAGTATAATTTAATCAAGGTAGGTGAAAAATAAATGGAAAATTTTCTTATTAACAAAATAGAAGAAACAATTATAAAAGAAACTCAAAAACAAGAACTAAAAGAAAATATCGAAAAGTTCTTAGAAATATATACACATGAACCACTTAGCATATTAGATAAAAACAATACAAACTTATTAAATTCTATATTTACAAAACTCATACCGGATTTTCAAAACAACAAATCCATTAAAAATGCTCAAGAAATCTATATAGCATATAAACAAATTGGAACAAACGGAATAGAAGACTATCTTATTGAAGTAAATGTCCTTTTAGAATATTTAAAAAAACTTTCCCTCCAAACTAAAGAAACTCTAATTATCAAAGACATAGACATCCTAGAAAACATAAAAAACATTTTACAGAAAACCAAACTCTATAATCTAGAACCAAACAAATTAAATAACATTATTAAAAATATTCCCCTAACCAAAGAAGAATATGAGCAAATATCTAAATATATAGAAGAAAATACTATTAAACAAATTAACAGAGAAGAAATTTTAAAAGATACACCGAGTAAAAAAGACCTAATCGAAGAAGGCTTCTCCCTAACATTTGACATAGCAAAACAAGTCTTTATTACCGAAATTGATAAATTACCAACAATTGAAGAAAAAATTCAAAAACTTGATGTTTTAATAAACAATAACATATATGAAAACAATTCCAATACAACAAATACTATTGTTATATTAAGTAGCATCTTAAAAGAAGAAATCGAAGAAGAAACATCTCTATTAAATGAATTAGACGAAGAAGATAAACAAATAGTAAAAGAAAATATTGATATCCTATATGAACTATTTAAACATCTAAAAGAAAAAGAAGAAAGTATTGAAGAAGAACCAACAGATACCTACTTTGATTACCAAAATCATAAAAATAAAATAGTTTATCTATCTAATAACATCTTAAAAGATATAGATAATATAGAAGAACAAAAAACATTAAAAGATATCTATTCTCTTCTAATCAAAATAAAAGAAAATAATATCCCATTAAAGAGTACATATCAAAAAGACATCCCATATCGTAAAATAAAAAGAATAAGATCTAATTCTAACTCTTCACAAGCAAGAATAATCTGTGAGTACCTAGAAAATAACACCTATGGTATCATAATGATATTAGAAAAAAAATCTTCATTTTCAACCAAACAAGACAATGAATCAATAAAACAAAGAATCAAACAATATAATAAAGATACCATATTAAATAACATAAATGAAGAAGAACAAAGAAAAATAGATGAACAAGTTCAACAACTCATATCTAGTAAACTAAAAAATAAAACAAAATAGGAGTAAAAAAATGAGTAAAATAGAAATAAACAAAGAATTTAAAAAATATTTAGACCAACTATGTGAAAATCACATAATAAAAATAACAAAAAAAAATGAAACCGAAGAAGCTTTTAACTACATCAAAGAAGATTTAATAAATAAAATAATAGAAAATTTAGAAGAAGAACAAAAAATAACAAAATTTGAAACCAAATATACATATTGTGAAAAAAATAGCAAAAAATATAATTATTCTAATCCAATATTTGAAAACATCAACGAAGAATACTTCCAAGACCTATGCCAGGAAAAAGGAATAAATCTTGAGAAGAAGATCTGTTCAAATAATAAAGAAAGTTTTGTTACTATGACAGCCTCATTAATCTATAACTACACTCCATCAAAAGAGTTACCAAAAGTAAAAAAAAGAAAATATTATGAAATCTAAAAATACTTTTCTAAATAAACAAAATATGGTATACTACTAGGAAAAAAAAGAAAGGACTGACAATATGAATGATACAATTGCAGGTATATCAACGGCCTTAGGAGTTGGAGCTATATCCATCATAAGAGTAAGTGGCAAAGATGCAATACCATTAGTAAATGAAATATTTAAAGGAAAAGATTTAACCAAAGTAAACACCCATACCATTCACTATGGACATATCGTAAACAAAGAAGAAATAATAGATGAAGTCCTAATAAGCATCATGAAAAGTCCTAAAACCTATACCAAAGAAGACATTGTCGAAATAAATTGCCATGGAGGTATATCCACAACTAATAAAGTATTAGAATTACTTATTCAAAAAGGTATTCGTCTAGCAGAACCAGGAGAATTCACCAAAAGAGCCTTTTTAAATGGAAGAATTGACCTAATCGAGGCCGATGGTATCATGAATCTAATCGAAGCCAAAACAGAAACATCCAGAAAACTATCAATCAACCAATTAAGTGGTAATGTTTCAAATAAGATAATATCTCTAAGAGATAAACTAATTCAAGTAATCTCTAATATTGAAGTAAACATTGATTACCCAGAATACGATGATATCGAAGTTATTAACAATGAAAAAATATTACCAATTCTAAAAGAAGTAAACAAAAGCCTAGAAGATACAATAACTCAAAGCGAAAATGGGAAAATAATAACCGAAGGAATAAAAGTATGTCTAATAGGTAGGCCAAATGTTGGAAAAAGCAGTTTACTAAATACACTCTTAGAAGAAAACAAAGCAATAGTAACCAATATTGCAGGAACAACAAGAGATATTGTCGAAGGAACAATCCAAATAGATAACATTCCTATCCACCTAATTGATACTGCAGGAATAAGAGAGACAAATGATATTGTAGAACAAATTGGAGTAAACAAAAGCAAAGAAGTTATAGAAAATAGTAACCTAATAATACTTATCTTAAACAGTAATGAACAATTAACAGAAGAAGATAAATATTTATTAGAATTAATTAAAAACAAAACAAGTATAATTGTTTTAAATAAAATAGACTTACCTACCAATATTGAAGAAATTAACCATGAAAACATAGTTAAAATAAGTGCAGAATATAATATAGGAATAGATGATTTAAAAAACAAAATAAAATACTTATTTAACATTGATAAAATAGAAACAACAGATATGAATTATCTAACAAGTGCAAGAAGCATCGGATTACTAAAAAAAGCCCATGACATTCTAAAAGAAGTAATTAATAAAACACGTCAAGGAATAGAACCATATCTATTAGAAATAGATATCAAAGAAGCATGGAACATACTAGGCGAAATAATCGGTGCTACATATAAAGAAGAAATGCTAGACGAAATGTTTAAAAGATTTTGTCTAGGAAAATAATTCTTCTTTTTTCTTTTGTTATTGTTTTTAGTACTCCTCCCACTCGAATAAAAAACTTGACAAACAAAAACAAACGTGCTATAATACGAGTCATATTTCAAAAAAAGGGGGAATTTTATATGGGAAAAAGTATTATAATTAAAAAAGAAAACGGACAAATTGCTGAGGTAGAAAAAATAAAAAGAAGTAATTTCATACCATATTTTACTAAAAAAGATAAATGTTTTGAAAACATCTTAAGCCAAGAAGACATCATAAAATTACCTAGCAAGGAAAAAAGTGAAATCATAAGAAAAGCAAAATCAATAACAAACGAATTAAACGCCCATTGTTCATTAAATGAAACAAGTAACATCATAAAAAAAATAAATGAAGCAAAAACAGAAGAAGAACTATTACAAATAGTAAATGACATCTTAAAACAGTACTACCTTATTCCATTAAGTTTTTACACATCTACAATAGTAAATGACATCTTAAAACAGAACCACCTTATTCCATTAAGTCTTTACACATCTACAAAAAAGATAACAAAAAACAAAGTTAACAATAATGTCAAATATATAGAAAAAAGTTTAATAAATAATAAAAAAGCCACAATATCTATCATGATAAAAGAAATGATAATGACATATTATACTAACTTATTATTAAGATTACCAGAAAGAACAATAAGAGAATTAGAAAATAAAAAAATAAATACACCAATAAATGAAATATTTGCTTCATACACCAAAACGAATAACATTAATAATGGAATTTATGAATTATCACAAAACATATTTGCAGATTTAATAGACATAATTTACACTAAAAGTCAAAACCATCTATGCTTTAGTTGTCAAAATGCTACAGCAACACTTTGTCCTAAAATAAAAGACCGTATTAAATCAAGAATAGATTCTTACGACTTTATAACTGAAGGAATCCAAGAAATAAAAGAAAATGGAGAAATGAAAAAATTTATAGTATCAAAATGTGATAACTATAAAAAAGACGAAGTAAGAAGTACACCAACAGAAAGACTAGAAAAACTAAAAAAACTAAAAGAAAGTATTAAAATACTATACTTTGGTGGAGAAGACATCGAAGAGGCAAACCGACTTCAATATCAAGAATACAAACATGGTAATTTAATCATGAACGGTGTAGCCCTTCATAACATGAACAAAAGATTAAAAAAAAGAAAAAACTAGCAAAACTAGTTTTTTCTTTTGCCAAAATCCTGATAAGAATCAAAACAACTAACTAAATCACCATCATTTTTAGTATAGTTACTAAAAAAATCATAATGAATATCACCATATGTATAGCCAATAGGATCTAACACCCAATAAAATAAACCATAATCTCTATGTCTTAAAATAATATCACAAATAACCTTAACATTATTAACATCTATACAGTCTCTAAGTAATTCTAAACACTCAAAAATACCCAACTTATTCCCCTTTTTTTTCTCATTATAAATCTTATTTGCTACAATAGACATAGTATCAATCAAAGCCTCATCAATCTCAACTTGTTTGTCCATTTTTTCCGCTACCTTTTCATCCATATCTAATTCATCCTGAGCATTCTCTATCTTAGAACTATCAATATTACCATTCAATATATTTTGACTAGCATCTCCATAATCAAAAGACAAATTACTAGTATTCTTAAAAAATCTCCCATCTTTATAAACATAAGCATATTCATTAGAAAATTCACTACCCCCAACATTGTTAAAATAATCATATAAAAGCAAATCCCTATTAGCATGTAAAATTTCATGAACTAAAGTTACATAAAACATAGAATTATGATTATTTTCATATTTTTTATCTATCTCAATAAGTCCATTTTCTAAAATGTTCGTCTTTTCCTCTTCACTAAAAGAAAACGAATTAATTATCTTATTTAAATATTTATTATTTATTGACACATACCTTCCATCACCATCAAAAATAACATTATTATATATAACCACAGGAAATTTCATAATTCTGCAAAAATTCTTTCCATCAAGACCTAATTTATTAATAAAATTTTCCATAATTTCTTTTGCAATTCTTATTTCTTTTTCAAACCTCATATCTTCACCTTCATAAATTATTATAACATTAATTTAAATTAATATATATAAAAATAACAAAAAATGCCAAACTAATAATATAAGGAGGTAAAATGATAAAACAAATAAT
Source organism: uncultured Clostridium sp. (assembly GCA_905199855.1). Taxonomy (GTDB): domain Bacteria; phylum Bacillota_I; class Bacilli_A; order RF39; family UBA660; genus CAG-762. The sequence goes on along the minus strand of CAJKHY010000003.1, from coordinate 23,657 downwards.
TAAACAAAATAAAAAACCACTAATACTTAAAATATTAACTTCCATCATGATGTGTGTAACTTCTCTACTCATCCCTATTTACTGGGGTAAAGTCGTCAAATACATTACAAATGTTAATTATGAAAAAGCGTATTACCTAATAATAATCTGCTTTATAATCTCTTCATTATACTACTTTTGGTGCTACATAAACCAAAAAACATGGTATAACTACTATAGCCGGTTATTTTTAACAATAAGTAAAAAATTTAAAAATAAAAAAATAACTGAAATAAATTCGGGAAAGTTTGCCAACATCGCTTATAATGATACCGACATCATATGTACATTCCTAGGTAATCTTGTAACAAGACTTCTACAATTAGTAGAATTTATTGTTATTTTAATTTCATTTTATTTAGTAAATTATAAAATATTTATTTTTGCCTTTATCATAATTGTTTTAATGTTAGTATTTCAAATATATGCTGGTAAAGAACTACAAGAATATAACAAAAACAAAAAAAAACTTTTAGACGAAAAAATAATCCAAGATTTAGAAATGCAAGAACAAATACGTAACAAAGAAATAAACGCCATCAGTGAAATAAATAATATTACCACGACAAAATACCTAGAAAGTAATTACAAATTTAACGTCATGTCGCAAGGTATTATTTATCTAGTATTATTTATCATTGATTTAAGTAGATATGGTATTATCTTCTATGCTATAACCTTAACCAAGCAAAATCTAATAGATATAAGTGCTATTGTCTTAATTTACACTTATTATAGTAAAATAATAACTAATTTTGAAACAATAGGTACAACCAACATCGAATATCGTAATTACAAAGTATCAATAGAAAGAGTAAAAAGAATAATAGAAACATAGCATATAATTTCATTGAAAAACTTCTTAAAATAGTATATAATATATAAGAAATTTTAAGGAGGTGCACCAATGGAATATGAAATAATCGTAGTAGGAGGAGGACATGCTGGTTGTGAAGCCGCTTTAGCTTCAGCAAGAAAAGGACACAAAACCCTATTAATAACAGGACGAATTGATAATATAGCCACCATGCCATGTAACCCATCAATTGGCGGTTCCGCCAAAGGTATCGTGGTAAGAGAAATCGATGCTCTAGGGGGCGAAATGGGTAAAAATGCTGACAAAGCAATATTACAAATGAAAATGTTAAATTCATCCAAAGGTCCAGCGGTTAGAAGCCTAAGATCTCAAATAGATAAAATAATATATCCTAAAGAAATGCTAAAAACACTAAATAATACCCAAAACATAACCATCAAAGAAGCAATCGTTGAAGACTTAATCATAGAAAACAAACAAGTAAAAGGAGTAATCTTAGAAGATAAAACAAAAATAACATCAACTATTGTTATTTTAACAACTGGGACTTATTTAAAAGCTGATATTCTAATTGGAAGCACCAGAAAAAGAGAAGGACCACATGGAGAAAAACCTTCTAACCATCTAAGTGATAATTTAAAAAAATATGGTTTTGAAATTCTAAGATTAAAAACAGGAACACCTCCTAGGATCGAAAAATCAACCATTGACTTTACCAAAACTAAAGTAGAAGATGGCGATCAAGAACCATATACCTTTGAAATAAATGGAAATCCTAAATACGATGTCAAAAACCAAATACCATGTCATCTTATTTATACCAATGAAAAAACCCATGCCATAATTCAATCTAACTTAGACAAATCAGCCATGTACGGAGGATATATTAAAGATGCCGTAGGACCAAGATATTGCCCATCAATAGAAGATAAATTAGTAAAATTCAAAGACAAAGAAAGACATCAACTATTCTTAGAACCTGAAAGCCTTTACTATGATGACATCTACATTCAAGGTTTTTCTACGAGTATGCCTACCTCTGTCCAAGAAGAAATGGTACATAGCCTAGAAGGATTAGAAAATGCTAAAATACTAAAATATGCATATGCCATAGAGTATGATGCCATCTACCCTACCCAACTAAAACAAAGCCTTGAAACCAAAGTTATAACTAATTTATTTACCGCTGGTCAAATAAATGGCACATCAGGCTATGAAGAGGCCGCATGTCAAGGGTTAATCGCAGGTATCAACGCTAGTCTAAAACTAGAAAATAAAGAACCATTAATATTAAAAAGAAACGAAGCCTATATAGGAGTATTAATTGATGATTTAATTACCAAAGGAACAAACGAGCCATATCGCCTACTAACATCACGTGCCGAATATCGCCTCCTATTAAGACATGACAATGCTGACTTAAGACTAAGAGAATATGGTTACCAAGTAGGACTAATTGATGAAGAAACATATCAAAAATTCAAAGAAAAAAAACAGAATATTCAAAAACTCCTAAACTACTTTAAAGAAACTAAAATAAAACTAGAAAACAAAAGTGATACCATTTATAATGCCCTTAAAAATCCTGAGATAAATATAAATAACTTGATAGATAAATATAATATCAAACTAAATTATGATAAATATGTTATAGAACAAGTAGAAATACAAATAAAATATGAAGGTTATATAAGAAAAACAGAGAAAGAAGCCGAAAAAATGCTTAAATACGAAGAAAAACAAATACCCTCAGACATAGACTACAACAAAGTACCTAATTTAGCCACGGAAGCAAGACAAAAACTAATCAAATATGCCCCAACTTCAATAGGCATGGCACTAAGAATAAGTGGCGTAAACCCTGCTGACATATCTATTCTAATGGTTTATTTAAAGAAAAAATATAATGAATAAAGAACAATTTATTAATTACTTAAAAAAAATAGACATAAACATAAAAGAAAACCAAATAAACCAATTAGATATGTACTATAACCTTCTTATTACAGAAAATCAAAAAATTAATTTAACTGGTATTACCGAATACAATCTAGTATACCTAAAACATTTCTATGATTCATTAACCTTAAATAAAATAATAAAATTAGACAATCAAACCTTATGTGATATAGGAACAGGTGCAGGATTCCCAGGAATTGTTTTAAAGATAGTATTCCCTAATTTAAAAGTAACTTTAATAGAACCACTAAACAAAAGATGTAACTTCTTAAAACTAGTAATTGACACCTTAGAATTAAAAGATATTACCATTATAAATGAAAGAGCTGAAGATTATGGTAAAAAAGTGAGAGAAACCTATGATATAGTAACATCAAGAGCAGTAGCCAATTTAAAAGAACTTATAGAATACTCTATTCCCTTACTAAAAGTAAATGGCCACTTCATTCCTATGAAATCTAATATTGATAAAGAATTGAATAATATAGAAACATCATTAAGTAAATTGAAATCAAAAATAATAAAAATAGAAAAATTTAAACTACCTATTGAAGAAAGTGAGAGAACCCTCTTAGACATAATTAAATTAGAACCAACTAAAAATATATATCCTAGAAACTATAGTCAAATAAAAAAAAATCCACTATAAATAAAAAAAGTTAGATTAACATAAAATTCTAATTTTTTTTATATTATTTCGACAAAAAATGATTGAATTTTTCCTTTTCTTAGTGTATTATTATATCATAAGGGTAAGAAAAAAGAATAAGGAGGGATTTTTTATGCAACAAAGTAATGAAATAAAACAAATAAACATTACTGAAATAAAACCTAACCGTTTTCAACCACGTATTAAATTTGATGAGAAAGCACTACAAGAATTGGCAAACTCTATAAAAAAATATGGGATAATAGAACCCCTTATTCTAAGAAAAATACCTAATGGTTATGAAGTAATCGCAGGTGAACGAAGATTAAAAGCCGCCTCTTTAGTAGGTTTAACCCAAGTACCAGCTATTATTATGGAAATAAATGACCAAGCAAGTGCCGAACTAGCCATCGTTGAAAATCTTCAAAGACAAAGTCTTACTCCAATTGAAGAAGCCAAAGCTTATCAAAATCTAGCGGGAAATAGTAACACTAAAGAAATAGCCAATTTAATGTCTAAAGAAGAAAAAGAAATAAATAACAAAATGAAACTATTAAAATTAAGTAAAAATGTCCAAGAAGCTTTACAAAATAATGAAATTAGCGAAGGACATGCTAAAGCATTACTTCAATTAGAAAATGAACAGGAAGAAAATGCAATGCTAGAAAGAATCAAAAAAGAAAGATTAACAGTTAAACAAGTCCAAGATATAATTAAAGAAAACAAAGAACAAGTAGAGGAAATGGATATTAATCCTAATATGCAAAAAGTTCTATCAGGACTTGATATAGTAAATAAAAAATCAAATACGTTCGATGATGTTGAACCAGAAATAGTGGAGGATAAAATGGATAAAACACAAATGATTAACATTGATGCAATTAAAGCATCAGCCCAAGATATAAATCATCAAGAGCAAACTGCAGATATCAACAATTTATTAAAAGTAGATGAAAGTATGCCAAAACAAGAACAACCTGTTGAAAAACCAAAATTTTCATTCGCAGGCAAATTTTTCACATCACTAGAAGATGAAAGCACAAACATGAACACAGGCTCTAACTTTATGGAACCTGCAAAAAATGTCGAAATGCCTTTACCTATGCAACCACAAACTCCACAACCAATTAATATAGAAAGAATAAACATGCCTGATACTGTAAATAATGAACAAACCCCTGAAGTAACATCACAAACTATAAATCCTACCCCTATATTTAATATGCCGGAATTAAATTCAACTCTAGTAGAACCAACACCACAACCTGCAGTACCAAATAATTTTCAAAATCAACCTGAACAAATAAATATACAAGGGGCTAAAGAAACACCACATCCAGAAGTTAATATTGCAACTCCTACAGAATCTTACCAAGAACTAAACTTAAATAATCCAATAAATACTTGGGAAATGCCAACTCCAGAAACCATGGCATCAAATATTACCCCAATGCCTACATCATCTATTGAAAATACGATGCCATTACCTAACTTAAATACAATTCAAACTCCAACTACAAATGACATTCCAAGTGTTCAAACACCAAAAATAGAACCAACAATTTCAAACATTAATTTAGAACCTAACCAAAAAATTGAACAAACTCCAGAGAATATTTCAAACAATATAACACCTCAGTTCGTACCCCAAGAAGAAACAGTAAATAATATTCAACCAGTTGCAACTCAAGAAAGCATCACAGCATCAACTCAACCTTCGCTACAAAACAATAATCCAACTTTTGTATCCTCTCCAGTTGAAACACAACCAAACATTCAACCATCAAAAATTGAAGAACCATTCTTGCCAGAATTTAATACAGAGGGGGCACCTTCGTTTGAAGAACAACCACAAGCAAAACAAGAATATTCTCCATACTATTTAAGGAATGCCTTAAATATGAGTAGACAACTAATAGATAACTTAGAAGCATCAGGTTACATTGTTGATGTAGACGAATTAGATTTACCTAACGAATATCAATTTATAATAAAAATTCAAAAAAAATAACTAATAAAATAACTGAATGAATTTTAACTTCATTCAGTTTTTGTTTAATCTAATAAAAAAATCTCAGGCAACTTTCTAAAATCAATATTAGAATCAGGGTTTCCATTAATCCTAGGATATGCACTAACATTATTCTTAATATCCTCATCCACAAAATCCTTCAACTTATAACCAGCCTCATCTAACGCACTCAAGACTAAATCAGTACAAACTCCTTCATTACTAGGCGGATATCCCCTTTATAATAAGTGCTTTTGTACCTTGACCTATTCTTCGCATCATCTCTAACTCCAAGTAAAATATCAGTATAATCATTAATACCATCAACAAAAAAATGATAACAGAAATAATGAATAAGTCAACTAATTCTCCTAATTATTTTCCTGTTTGAAAACCGTATCTAAATCAACATTATTGTAATATGGTTCAGTTCCTTTAATAAAATAAAATATCTTACTATTCTTACTAGCCTCATTTACAGGCTCACCAGTAATTGGATTAACTAAAACTCCCACAACATTACTAGGAATATCATACCATTCCGTATTTTTATCCGTATCTTTTAAATAATTTTCTATTGCCTCAACCCATATCTTCTTATGCTTACCAGAATCTTCTTTAGACATTACTCGATTATCATCAAAACCATTCCATACCCCCAAAACAACATTCTTATTATAACCAATTATCCACACATCAGTATCCGTTGTCCCCGTTTTAACCGCGTATTTGTGGGTCATATCAGGAAGTAAACTAATAATTGTAGGATAATTATAATCAATAAAAGCCGTATCATAAGTTGAAGTCATTAACTCATTTAAAATAAATACAATACTCCTATTAAGAACACCCTCTTTAACATTATTATACTCATAAATAACATTACCCTTACTATCCAACACCTTCCTAATAAAATGTGGCTTAACCTTGTAACCCTCATTAGCAAAACAAGCATATCCACCAACCATATCTATCATACTAATCTCTTCACTACCAAGAGCCAAAGAAGGAATAGCTTCTAAATTACCACTTATTCCAACCCTTTTAGCCATATCCACAAGCACATCTTCCCCCAAAAACAAATGTGTTTTAACAGCATAAACATTGTCGGAATAAGAAATCGCAGCACCTAAAGATATTTGCTTATTAGGATATCTATCATTATAATTTTTTGGTGAATAAGTCTTGTTACCTGAAAAAGTAAAAGTCGTTCTTTCACTTATAAAAGCACTAGAAGCAGTAAAACCGTTCTCCAAAGCCGCATAATATAAAAATGGTTTCATCGTAGAACCTACTTGCCTAACTGCCGACGTAGCGCGATTAAATTGACTCTTATTATAATCAACTCCACCCATTAAAGCCAAAACTTCACCCGTATTAGGATCCATCATAATAGAAGAAGATTGCAACTCACTATCCTTATTAATATACTTATTTGTAGCATTCTCCAAGTATTTTTGAGCATCCTTATCCAAAGTAGTATAAATCTTTAAACCACCAGTTTCAAGTAAAGAATTAGGAATTGACTCTATCTTCTTAAGTTCATTAATAACCGCATCCTGATAATACATCACAGCATTTAAACCATCTTCATCCTCAAAACTCTTAAAAACGAGTTCATAATTTAAAGCCGCATTATAATCATTCTCACTAATAACCTTATTTTTAAGTAAAATCGAAAGAATTAAACCTTGCCTCTTCTTAGCTTTCAAAGGATTTATCAAAGGAGAATAAGTACTAGGAGATTTAGGAATACCTGCTAACATCGAAGCCTCCGCTAAATTAAGTTCACTAGCACTTTTACCAAAATAGTACTTAGAAGCATTCTCAATTCCAAAAACTCCACCATAATTAATAGTATTCAAATACCCTTCCAAAATCTCCTCCTTTTTGTAGTGGCATTCCAATTCCAAAGCAAGCTTAGCCTCATCAAATTTTCTTTTCCAAGTCTTATCAAAATTCAAAAACAAATTCCTAGCATATTGCTGGGTAATCGTAGATGCACCTTCCTTCTTACTACCAGATAACAAATTAACATAAACAGCCTTAATAATTCTCAAAAAATCAAAACCACTATGCTTATAAAACTTCTTATCCTCAGTATAAATTGTCGCATCAATTAAATAGTCACTAATATTATCTAAACTTATCCATTCATCATTATTATTAAAAACAAGATTACTATCCTTATCATATAAATAATAACTTCTAGCCTTATTAATGTCAGGTTTAGGTGTAACCAAAGCATAAATATATAAACTAAAAAAAGCAATTATCCCAAAAACAACCAAAATAACAGAAAATTTAATATATTTAAAAATTTTCTTAAACATTTTAATCACCTGAATTCCTTTAAAATAAACGATTTTTCTAACCTAATAATAATATTTACTAAAAAAAATAAAATATAAGTTTTATTTTTTTAAATGTTATGATATAATGAGAAACGAAAAAATCAGGTGATATTGTGCGAAGAAAAATTAAAAGTGAATTAAAGAATTTAACAACTAATGAAATTACTAACCATAATTCTAACTGCATTGTTAACCAAAACAAAATAAAATATCAAGACAATGATACATCATATGAAATACGTATCAAAAATAATGAGATAATCGTTATTAGAGATAATTCTAAATTTACTCACGCTATGCAGTTCCAAAAAGACAAAACTCATAAGAGTAATTATTTACTAAAAGAATCAGGTTTAAATTTAGAACTAAATATCAAAACAAGAGAATTAGATATTAAAGAAGATAAAATATATATCAAATATGAAATCTTAGAAAGTAATAACATATTTGAATATAAAATAGAATTGGAGGATATATTATGAGTATAAAAAAAGAAATACAAGAAATACTAAAAAAAACATTAATTGAATTACAAATTGACTATGAGCAAGAAATTGAAGTAAGCATACCAAAGGATAAAAATCATGGAGATTATTCGACTAATATTGCTTTATCTTTAGCTAAATCTTTAAAAGATAATCCAATAAACATAGCAAATAAAATTAAAAATAAAATTCAAAGTGAAATAATATCTAAAATTGAAGTATTACCGCCAGGATTTATTAATATCTTTATAAGTGAGCAATACTTACTAGAAAGCATTAATACCATAATTAAAGAAAACACTAACTATGGTAAAAGTGATCTAGGGCAAGGAAAAAAAGTAAATATTGAGTTTGTAAGTGCAAATCCAACAGGAAACTTACACTTAGGACATGGCCGTGGAGCAACCTACGGAGATAACTTAGCAAGAATCATGACCTTTGCGGGGTACGATGTAACTAAAGAATATTATATCAACGATGCAGGTAATCAAATGAATAATCTTGGAATTTCCATTAAAGTAAGATACCAAAACTTATACAATATCGAATCCACATTACCAGAAGATGGGTATCATGGACAAGAAATAATTGACATCGCCAAAAAAATTAAAGAAGAATATCAAGATACTAAATTAAACGAAGACATCCCATTCTTTAAAAAATATGGACTAAACATCCTATTAGAAAAAATAAAAAAAGACTTAGACATCTATCGTGTTAACTTTGATGTATTCTCTAGTGAACAATCATTATATGACCGTGGTTTAGTAGAAAAAGTAATTACCAAACTAAAAAATGACAACCACTGCTATATTGAAGATGGAGCTCTATGGTTAAAAACAATAGACTATGGTGATGAAAAAAATCGTGTTCTAATCAAAAGCGATGGTAACTATACTTATTTATTACCTGATATAGCTTATCACTGTGATAAAATAGAAAGAGGCTTTGATGAATTAATTGATGTCCTTGGAGCAGATCACCATGGCTATATAGACAGATTAAAGGCCTCATTAGAAATGATGGGTAAAGATAGCAGTATCCTAGATATCAAAATATTACAAATGGTAAGACTAATGAAAGATAACGAAGAATTAAAATTAAGTAAAAGAACAGGTAAAACTGTAACTCTAAGTGAAATAATCGAAGAAGTTGGCGTAAATGCTACAAGATATCTATTTTCATCAAAAAGCCTTGACACCCAATTAGACTTCAATATTGACTTAGCCTTAAAACAAAACAGTGAAAATCCTGTATACTATATTGAATATGCCAATGCAAGAATATGCTCTATTTTAAAGAATTCCAAAAATTTTGCTACCAACATTGACAAATATCAAACATTAAAAAGTCAATATACATATAATATTTTGAATAAACTAAATGAATTTAAAGACATTGTTGAAACCTCAGCGAGCAAAAAAGCACCACATATTATAGCAAGCTACGTTTACGAATTAGCCTCATTATTCCACACATACTATAATCAAGAAAAAATTATAACTGAGGACATTCAGTATACTAGTGAAAGAACTAATTTACTAAAAGCTATACAAATTGTTATCAATAATAGTTTAAATTTAATAGGTATAATACCAAGAGAGGAAATGTAGGAGGAAAAAAATGAGTATAAAAAAAATGCCTAAAGAAGAATTGGAGTTACTCTCATACACACAAATAGCAAAAATGTATTTAGAGGAAACTAAAAAAACATTAACAACAAAAGAATTGTTCAAAGAAGTATGTGATTTATTAGAACTAAGCGAAAATGAATATGAAGAAAAAATTGCAGATTTCTTCCAATCATTAACAACATCAAAAGAATTTATCTTACTAACAGATGGCAAGTGGGATTTAAAATCTAATCATGCCGTTAAAATAGACTTAGAAGAAGAGGAAGAAGACGAAATCGAACCAGAAACCAGTGATGAAGATGATATTGAACCTGAAGAAGATGATGACATTGATATTGACGACTACGATGCCACAGATGATGACTACGAAGATGATGAATTAACTGATTTATCTATCATAGATGAAGACGAAATCGAATAAAAAATGAAAATATGTCCTAAAAACATATTTTTATTTGCATAAAAGTTAATTATATAATATAATTCTAATAGAAAAGGAGAATTACTCATGATTGAAAGATTAGAAAAAATCAAAGAAAGATATGACGAAACAACTTCCCTACTATCAAGCGAAGAAGTATTAAAAGATATTAAAAAAATGACCGAATTATCAAAAGAACAAGTAAGATTAAAAGAAACAGTAGAACTATATCTCAAATATAAAAAAATATTAAATGATATCAAAGAAAGTAAAGAACTAATCCACGATAAAGAATTAGGAGAGTTTGCTAAAGAAGAATTAATTAGATTAGAAGAAGAAAAAAACAAAACTGAAAAAGAATTAGAAATCTTATTACTACCACACGATCCTAATGATGAAAAGAATGTTATCATAGAAATTCGTGGAGCCGCAGGAGGAGATGAAGCCAACATTTTCGCAGGCGATTTATATGACATGTACCAAAAATATATAGCCAACTATGGTTGGAAAAGTGAAATCTTAAACAGTGTTGAAGGTTCGGCTGGAGGATATGCCCAAATAGAATTTATGATTAAAGGAGAAGGAGCATATTCTAAATTAAAGTTTGAAAGTGGTTCGCATCGTGTTCAAAGAGTACCAGAAACCGAATCTCAAGGCCGTGTTCATACTTCAACAGCAACCGTTTTAGTCATGCCAGAAGCTGAAGAATTTGATTTTGAATTAGATGAATCAGAAGTACGAGTAGATATCACCCGTTCAAGTGGCTGTGGAGGACAAGGCGTAAACACAACTGACTCAGCAGTAAGATTAACCCATATCCCAACAGGTATCATTGTTTATTCCCAAACAGAAAGAAGCCAAATCAAAAACAAAGAAAAAGCCATGAAAATCTTAAAAACAAGATTATATGACTTGAAATTAAAAGAAAACGAAGAAAAAGAAAGTGCTGAAAGAAGAATTAAAATAGGAACTGGCGATCGCTCAGAAAAAATAAGAACCTATAATTACCCTCAAAATAGAGTAACCGACCATCGAATTGGATTTACATCAATGAATCTAGATCGCATCATGGATGGTGAATTAGGAATCATAATTGATGCCTTAATAAACGAAAATCAGAAAAGAGCCTTAGAAGGAAATGACAAATAATACCATAACTAAAGCCAAACAAATTCTAAAAGAACACAACATCGAAGAATCTTTAGCCGATTATTACTATAACTACTTACAAGAAGAAAATATTTACAATGAGAAAACCTATAATCAAGGTATTAATCAATTAATAAAAGGAAAACCTATTCAATACATAATTGGCAATGTTAACTTCTATGGCAACATCATCAAAGTAAATAAAAATGTCTTAATACCGCGTTTTGAAACAGAATTATTAGTAGAAAAGACTATCAATTACATAAAAAAACTCTATCCTAATCAAAACAATTTAACCATAGCCGATTTAGGAACAGGCTCAGGTTGTATAGCTATCACCCTAAAAAAATTTTTCCCTACTATCAAAATAGACGCCTACGAACTATCAGCAAAAGCTATAAGTGTAGCCATAGAAAATGCAAAAACAAACAACACTCTAATAAATATTATAAAGCACGACATCACAAAACCATTACCTTCATATTATGATATTATTATTAGTAACCCACCTTACATTGCAAATGATGAAAAAATTATGGACATAGTAAGGAATAATGAACCCCACATGGCTTTATATGCTAAAAAAGATGGACTATACTTCTATGAACAAATACTAAAAAATATGAAACAAAAATCTAAATACCTAATAGCCTTTGAAATAGGCATGAATCAAGGCAAGCAAATAAAAGCTATTGCCTATAAATATTTAGATACCCCTACAGTATCCATCGAAAAAGACTATAGTAACAAAGATCGCTACGTTTTTATCTATAAAACTGAATAAAAAAAATCATTATCCCCCATAACACTATTAGAAAGGGTGATAATTATTAAAAAAATACTAATAATTATAGCAATAACTATAACATTTATCGCATATGATAGCACAAATAATAAAGATAATATCGTTATCCCTGATACAGCAATAAGATTAAGAGTAATATCAAACAGTAACACAATTGAAGACCAAACCCAAAAACAAGTAATAAAAAATACTATTGAAAGCTACATAGCAAATAACCTAATTGACTTAAATAATATCAACGATGCAAGAAATACCATTCAAAATAACTTAGATAATTTAAAAAAAGAAATAGATAAAACAATAAAAGATAAAAATTATAACATTGATTATACCATTAAATATGGACAAAATTATTTTCCTAAGAAACAATATAAAGGTATTACATATAATGACGGTTATTATGAATCTTTAGTAATAACACTTGGTGATGGTAAAGGAGACAATTGGTGGTGTGTTTTGTTTCCCCCACTATGCCTATTAGATAACGAAAATCAAGATGAGGTAGAATACAAATTTTTAGTAAAAGAACTTCTAAATAAAATATTTTGAATAAAGTAAAACCTCCTAAATAAAATTTAATTAGGAGGTTCTCTTACATGAACACATTTCTTACTACACTTATCATTGCCATAAGCTTAAGCATGGATGCCTTTTCCTTATCACTTGTATATGGCACATTAAACATTGATAAAAAAAATAAAATTATCCTATCCATTATCGTCGGTATTTATCACTTTTTAATGCCCTTGCTAGGATTATCAATAGGCTTATTCATAGCTAAATACCTAGTTTTAAACCTAAAATACTTAGTATCAATTATATTTATTATCATTGGACTAGAACTAATTCTATCCAACATCAAAGAAAAAGAAGTAGTACCATTAGAAAACATCGTAAGTTTCCTTATTTTTGGCCTAAGTGTTAGTATTGATAGTTTTACTACCGGAATAGGATTAAATATCATCAATAACAATTACTTAATAGTAAGCACCACATTTTGCCTTACAAGTGCCTTATTTACTTACTTTGGCCTAAATATAGGAGATAAACTAAGTCAAAAATATGGAAAAATATCAACAATATGTGGTGGAATAGTCCTAATAATTATAGGTTTATCGTATTTATTTTAAAAAAAAAACAAAAAAACACTTGACAAATACAAACATACGTGCTAGAATATGAGACATCTTTTTGAAAGAGGGGGAAAATTATGAAAAATGGAAAAATTATAAGACCTTATTATGATAAGGAAAATGAATTAAGAATTGGAGTTTTTGCTAACGAAAAATCAAAAACACCAATCAATTCAACAACAAAATATATAGATCCTGAAGACTTAGATGATATTCTAAGAAATATAGAAATAAGTGAAAGAAAAAAACCAAGAGACCAAAGAGCAGAAGTATGTTATACAATACAAAGAAAAAACAATTTTGTAAAAATAACTTCTCTCGCTTTAGCGGGAACTGTTGCAGTTACTTTAGCGGGTTATGGTATTGTTTCTTTGGCAAAATCAATATTAAATGATATTAAAGGGACAAGAACAGAAAAGTCAAATATAGAAACCTCTATTGATGAGAATGCACTTGTTGCAAATGAAAACAAAATAAATTATGAAATTGAAAATACTCCAGCACCTTCATTTGCACCTATAGTTGAAGATAAGTTAAATACATTTCTTCCAGCAGAGAAACTAGAATTTATCAAAAACAACCTTGAAAACTTTAAAAATGATATTGAATTAGCAACAGGAATTGTATTAAATGACGATGAAGTATTAATTCAATTAGGCTTTATCAATGGTTTAACACTAGAGCAAATAGATGTATATAGCCACGATTATTGGTTGGATTTTGCTGAAGATTATGAAACAATACTACAAGAGTTAACTATTCCATCAGTAAATTATTTATCATTTAATCACAAAATTAAAGGAAGCAATCCATCAAATGGAACAAGTATCTATGCTAAATATATCATGGATGACAAAGATAGAATAGTATATAGTTACTTTGCTGATAGAATACAAAGTGTTGTATCTGCATCATATGAAAAAGATAAAGAAGAAGCATTGGGAGAATCTTATGATTTTGTAAGATCAATTGCCGAGACAATTGTTTATCCAAATAATCCAGTCCAAAAAGACAATGTAAAGAACTACTTAAAAGTAAGACAAGGACTAATCAAAGAATTAAATAAAATACCAAGTTACGAAGAACTTGCTAACAAAATGAATTTAACTATCAATGAAGTAAGAGAATTAGAAGTAGCCTCTTTAGGAACGACATCAGTATCAAACCAAGTACAATTTATCTTATTAGATGTTGCTCAAGTTGCCGTTCAATTATTACCTGAAGATACAGTTGTTGAGTATACAAATACATTAGGAGAAATAGATAATTCGATATTAAATTACAACGCATCTAAAGGAGCACCAGCTAACACAAATCCAGAAAACTATGAACATAGCAAATACCTAATGTTAGATATTGAATACTCAATGGAAAATGCAGTTAATCTAATCATGTCAGATCTTGAAAGAGCAAACTCATTATATAGATTAACTGAAAAAGAACAAGCAAAATTAGATGAACAATTCAGTAATATTGAAGAAAACACCAACTGCAGTACAAGTTCAAAAGCATATACAAGAAAATTAACTATTTAATAAAACGAAATAAAAAAAGGGGTAAAAGATGTATACTGTCAAGTATATGTCTTTTTTATTTGACTAAAAGCAAAATTTATCTTAATATTATAATGGGTGATAAATATGTTAGTAAACAGTAAAGAAATATTAGAAAAAGCAAAACAAGGTAATTATGCTGTTCCTCACTTTAATATAAACAACCTAGAGTGGACGAGATATATCCTTGAAGAAATGCAAGAATTAAACAGTGATGTTATCCTTGGTGTAAGTGAAGGAGCCATAAAATACATGGGAGGCGTAAATGTTGTAGCCAACCTTGTAAAATCATTAATCAAAGACTTAAACATTCAAATTGATGTTGTTCTCCATTTAGACCATGGTTCTTCATTTGAAATATGCCAAAAATGTATTGATGCAGGCTTTACCTCTGTTATGATCGATGCCTCTCACTACCCTCTTCTAGAAAATATAAATATAACAAAAAGAGTAGTTGAATATGCACATTCAAAAAATGTAACAGTAGAAGCCGAAATAGGACAAATAGGTGGAAGCGAAGATGACATGGAAGGCAAAAATTATAATGCCAAATTAGAAGATGTCATTACTCTAGTAAATAGCACTCATATTGATTCTATAGCCCCAGCTTTAGGAAGTGTCCATGGACTATATAAAGGGAAACCAAACCTTGATTTTATAACCATGAAAAAAATAAGCGAAAATGTTTCTATTCCTCTTGTCTTACATGGTGGAACGGGCATTCCTGATAATCTTATTCAAGAAGCAATAAGAAATGGCATTAACAAAATCAACATTAACACCGAACTACAAATAGCCTGGGCAAGCGAAGTAAGAAAATTCCTAAAAGAAAATGAAACAGCCTATGACCCAAGAAAAGTTATCACGAGTGGAGAAAAAGCCATTAAAAAGGTTGTTAAAGAAAAAACAAAATTATTTAAAAACATATAATACAGTAGGAGGAAATATGCCTAAAATAAAAATAGAAGGTAAACACAAACTAACTGGACAAATAACCGTCAGTGGAGCTAAGAATAGTGCGGTAGCTTTAATCCCTGCGGCTATCCTATGTGATGAAATTGTCTCAATTAGCAATATCCCTAATATCGCGGATGTTGAATCCCTAGAAGAAATATTATTTTACCTAGGAGCACAAGTTAAAACGACAAATGGCACAATTACCATAAACCCTAAAGAAATAAAAAACAAAGAAATACCAGAAAATATTTCAAACAAACTAAGAGCATCATACTACTTCATGTCTGCTCTTTTAGGAAAATATAAAAAAGTAGAAATGTATTTTCCTGGAGGTTGCAATATTGGAGCAAGACCAATTGACCAAACCCTAAAAGGCTACCGTTTACTCGGGGCAGAAGTAGTAGAAAAAAGTAACAAATACACCATCAGAGCCTCAAAATTAACTGGAGCAAAAATTTATTTAGATATGCCTAGTGTTGGAGCTACAATTAACATCATGCTCGCCGCGGTTAAAGCTGAAGGTACAACCATTATCGAAAATGCTGCTAAAGAACCAGAAATAGTAAATGTTGCAACATTCCTAAATAATATGGGAGCCAAAATCAAAGGTGCAGGAACCAATGTCATAAAAATAGAAGGAGTAACATATTTACACAAATGTTTTCATGAAGTAATACCAGATCGTATTGAAGCAGGAACATATCTAATCATTGCCTCATTACTTGGAGAAAACCTAACTATTAATAATATTATTCCAAGCCATTTAGAATCACTAATATCCAAATTAAAAGAAGCAGGAGTTAACATGGAAATAGGCTTTGATTATATAAAAATAAAAGAAAAAAGTTCATACCATGCTATTAGCATTAAAACTATGGGTTATCCCGGATTTCCAACAGATTTACAACAACCACTAATTGCCTTTCTAACCCAGTGTGAAGGTATGAGCATCGTTGAAGAAACCATTTATGAAAACAGATTCCAAAATATTCCAGATACAAACAAAATGGGTGCCGACATCAAAGTAATTGACAACAAAATAGCCTTTATCAAAGGAATAACTCCCCTAACAGGTACTAATGTAACTGCAACAGACCTAAGAGGTGGAGCATCCTTAATAATATTAGGATTAATTGCTGATGGGACAACTATAATAGATAACATCAAACACATCCTAAGAGGATATGACAATATTATCCAAAAATTATCCAATGTTGGTGCTAAAATAGAAATAATTTAAATATACTTTAGTAGTGATACTATGAAAAAAATTATATTTACAATTATTCTTTTTTTATCTTGTTATCTAATCTACAGTTTGACAAACAACAACAACCTTAATTATCTAACTCTAGGTGATTCCCTATCTAAAGGAGTAACACCCTACTTTGCCAATGGTTATGGTTATAGCAATTACATCGTCGATTACCTCAAAAAAAATAACAAACTAAATTCCTACAATGATAACTTCACAAGTGCAGACTACCGTATTACAGACTTAATCAACATGATAAATATCAACTATGAATCAAATAATCAAACCATTAACCAAGCTATACATTCCGCGGATATTATAACTATGTCTGTTGGTATGCAAGAATTATATTATAAAATAAATACAAACGATACAAATATCTATACCTATATTGATAAAATGCTAGAAGATACAGAACACCTTTTTACATTAATAAGAAAAAATAACAACAAAAGAATCTATATGCTAGGATATTACAACACAAAAAATACTAACCAAGACCTATTCAACTATGCCAACATAAAACTAAAAGAAATATGCAAAAAACATAAAATAACCTACATCGATACCCAGTCAATATTCTATAAAAACACCACATATTTTGAAAATCCTAACAGTTTTAACCCAAATTTACAAGGATATTACAAAATATATGAAAAAATTGTTGAAAAATTTTAAAAAAACTGATATAATACTACCTAGTTCAAGTTACTATGACTAATTTAGTCATGGCGGAAGGAGAGTAAACATGAAAAAAGGTATTCATAAAGAAGAAACTTTAACGAAATTCGTATGTGCTTGTGGAAATGTAATTGAAGCAAATTCAACAATTAAAGGTGATACTTACCAAATAGAAACTTGCTCAGCATGTCATCCATTCTATACAAAAAAACAAGCAACAACTTCTAAAAAAGGTAGAGTTGAAAAGTTTAATAAAAAATATGGACTACAATAGTTCTTTTTTTATGCCTTTGCTACTTGCTTTTTAGTGCTAAGATTAAATAAAAAACATGTCAAATAACCATAAAATTTAATACTTTTTAAAGATATTTTCTCTTTTGGTGATATAATAAATATATAGATACCCTAATGAAAGGAGTTTTATCACATGAAAATAGGAATTACCAACGACCATCGTGGTTTAATACTAAAACAAAGTTTGACAAATTTTTTAAAAAAAGAAGGATATAATATAATTGACTACGGAACTAACACTGATGACCCAGTTGATTATCCAGATTATGCTTGCAAACTTGGAAATGCTATTAATAACAAAGAAGTTGATTTAGGAATTGCCATATGTGGCACAGGAATAGGCATGGACATATGCTTAAATAAAATAAAAAATATAAGAAGTGCCAAAGTAAATAATAAAGAAGAAGCATATCTATCAAGATTTCATAATGATGCTAACATCCTAACATTATCTTCTAAAGTACCATCAATGGAAGCACTAGAAATAGCCCAAACATTCTTAAGTTCTAACTTTTCAAACGAACCAAGGCATAAAAACAGAATAGAAAAAATAAGTGAAATAGAAAATGCTTAAATTAGCCATTTATCTTATTGTTTTTCCGTTTGTCGTTTGGTCCATGGATGCCATCAATATTAATTGCATATTCAAAAAAAATAGAGTAACGCAAGCAAGAATATTTTATATATTTATGATATTTTCCATATCATATTTAGTAGTAAATTTTATTTATGATTTTATAACCATTATGAACTGAGGTGTTATATGAAAAAAATAATAATATTTACTGCTTTTTTAATTATTATTCCTTTTATTATTGTCACCATTCTCTTAAAAGAACCAAAAGAAATAGAATTGAAATATGCAAGTAATACAGTAGTAAGAATAAAAAGAGAAAAGAAAAATATTATTGAAACCATTCCCCTAGAAGAATACATTGTTGGAGTTCTTGCAGGAGAAATGCCAATTAGTTTTGAAATCGAAGCCTTAAAAGCACAAGCAGTAGCATCAAGAAGTTATGCTTTAAACAAAATAGCAAACAATAAAGATAAAGAATATGATGTTGTTGATACCATCATGAACCAAGTATACTTAGATAATGATTATCTAAAAAGCGTATGGAAAAATACTTACGTAACCAAAATAAATAAACTAAAAACGGCGGTTAACGAAACATTTGGTGAATACCTAGATTACAATGGCTCAATTGTCAATGCCATGTTCTTTTCTACCAGCAATGGTTACACCGAAGACAGCAAAAATGTCTTTGGTTTTGAAGCAGCTTATTTAAAAAGCGTAAATTCACCATGGGATGAAGAAACATCCACAGCCTTTAACTCCTCAAAAGAAATATCACTGCAAGAATTTTATGAAAAACTTAATCTCCCCTATCAAGAAAAACTAACGGTAGAAATAACAAAAAGGAGTCCTACCAATAGAATATTAAACTTAAAAATTAATAATCAAGACTTTGCTTCACGTGAACTATATAACAAACTTTCATTAAAATCAACAGACTTCGTCATCATCCAAAATGGCTCAAATATCATAATTAAAACGAAAGGCTACGGCCATGGAGTAGGAATGAGTCAATACGGAGCTTTAGGTATGGCGAAACAAGGCAAAACATATGAAGAAATATTAAGCCACTATTATAAAGATACAAAAATAAAAAAAATTTCATTTTAATGTATATAAATCCTATTTTTGTAAAAACTTATATTAGAGGTGAAAAAAATGACTAAAAGAAAACTAAAACCATTTGTAATTCCTACTATTTATGTTTTATCAATTATAGCTTTTGTCACAAGTATCTATTTCATTCAAAGAATAGTAAGTACCAAAACATTTGTTACCGAAGAGCCTAAATTAGAATATGTTAACAAAGAAATATTAAATACCAATCAATATATACCAGTAGTAAGCACAGGCACAGAAATAAAAAAACCATATTTAGTAGATGATGTAACCGTTGTTAGAGGTTTCTATAGCAAAGATGCTGATGAAGAAACACAAGAAAAATCATTAATTTACTATGAAGGAACCTATATGCAAAATTCTGGCGTTGACTATAAAGGAAGCGTAGCATTTGATGTTGTAGCTATCTTAGATGGAACAGTAACCAGTGTTAAACAAGACAACATCTTAGGAACAACCGTTGAAATAAGACATAAAAATGATTTAATAAGTATCTACCAAAGCTTAAATGAAATTATTGTCAAAGAAAATGATACTGTATTACAAGGACAAATCATCGGTAAAAGTGGAAAAAACAATATCAGTAAAGACCTAGAAGATCATCTCCACTTTGAACTATATTACAAAGGGGCGCTTGTTAACCCTGAAGAGTACTATGGTAAAAAAATAGAAGAATTATAAGGCGGTAAAAACGTCTTTTTTCATAACTTATTCATATAATAAACTAGGTGAAAATATGAATAAGTATATTGAAAATAGAATACTTGAAGAAAGCAATTATATTATTAAAACCAAAAATACAATTAGAGAAACAGCCAAAAACTTTAATGTTAGCAAAAGTACCGTACACAAAGATGTTTCTTATCGATTAATAGAACTAAATAAAAATAAATATGAAGAAGTAGCAAAAATATTAAAATATCACACAGATATAAGACATCTACGTGGAGGAGAGTCAACAAAACGTAAATATCTGTCAAATAAAGTTAATTAATCAAAAAAAATTGCTAAAATATGGTAAAATATAAGAAGTAAGGGATGGTGAAATATGTTTAATAAAGATATAGGAATAGATTTAGGCACTGCAAATGTTTTAATATATATAAAAGGTCAAGGCATAGTTTTAAACGAACCTTCAGTCGTGGCCATTGATTCAGAAACTAAAAGGCCACTTGCAGTAGGCACTGAAGCAAGAGAAATGCTAGGGAGAACACCGGGCAAAGTAAAGGCAATAAAACCGATGAAAGATGGAGTAATTGCCGATTTTGAAACTACCGAAGTAATGCTTAATTACTTTATTAAAAAAGTAAATGGCAAAAACTTTTTCCAAAGACCACGTATTTTAATATGTTGTCCGTCGAATATTACACAAGTAGAAAAAAATGCTATTAAAGAAGCTGCCGAACGAACTGGAGCTAAAAAAGTCTTCTTAGAAGAAGAACCAAAAGTAGCCGCAATTGGTGCGGGCATGGATATTTCTAAACCAAGCGGAAACATGGTAATTGATATTGGTGGAGGCACAACAGATATAGCTATCCTATCATTAGGAGGAATTGTCAACAGTGCTTCTATCCGTATTGCAGGAAATGCCTTTGATAATGATATTGTTAAATACCTAAAAGACAAATATAAACTTTTAATTGGAGAACGTACTGCCGAAGACATAAAAAAAACAATAGGAACAGTATTTCCTGGCACCAAAACTGAAAAAATGGAAGTGCGAGGAAGAGATTTAGTTACAGGATTACCACATACAGTTAATATAACATCAGACGAAGTTGAAGAAGCCCTAAGAGAAAGCGTTTACACAATAATCCAATGTGCAAAAAATATCCTTGAACAAACACCGCCTGAATTATCTGCAGATATAATTGATAAAGGCATTGTTCTAACAGGAGGAGGAGCATTAGTTGAAGGATTTTCCCACCTTTTATCTCAAGAATTAAAAGTACCAGTCTTTATTGCTGAAAGTCCATTAACATGCGTGGCCGAAGGAACAGGCATCTTATTAGATAACTTACACTTAATTGATAGATAAGTTATCTTTTTTTGCCTTTGCTATGCTGTTTTAATACATAAAATCATGTTATATAAAAAAACAAAATGTTATAAATTTACTTTAACATTTTGTTTTTCTTCTTCTTTAATTTTAAATAATTCCTTCTTTTCAAAACCAAATATTTTAGCAACAATATTAGAAGGAACAGACTCTACTAAATTATTAAATCTTGTTACGCAGTGATTATAAGCTAACCTTGCCATGTTAATTTTATCTTCAATTTCCACTAAATTCCTCTGTAAATCCAAAAATTGTTCATTAGCTTTTAACTCTGGATAACTTTCAACAAGAGCCATTACTGGAGCAAACTTCTTCTCAATTTCTTCTGTTTTGGTAACACTAAAATCAGCACTATTATAATTATTCCTTAATTTAATCAAATCCTCTAAAGTTTTACTCTCATGTTTTGTATACCCTTTTACACATTCAATTATATTAGGTAACAATTCAAATCTCTGCTTTAACAAAACATCTATTGCTGAAGTAGATTCTTTTACAGTATTATTTGTCCTTATAAAGCGATTATATGAAGCAATTATCATAATAGTTAAAACTATTATTATTCCTAAACATATATTTAATATCATTTAACTCACCCTCCCTATTTTATAATCATTTTATATATATAACCATCATCATTATATTCAAACGACACTTCATAATAAACTAAATTATAACCTTCAAAATCTTTTAACAAACTCTTAATTTTTATTATTTCATCATATGTTGTACCATACGACTTATCTTTATAAATAACTTCAATTAAATGCTCCTTATTAGTTTTATTATTAGTCATTACATCATCTAGTGTCCAACTAACACTAGACTTAGAAGATGTCCCAGCTTTAAAAGAAAATTTATTATTAAATGATTTTTTTTCCTGTTCTTTTTTCGCTTCTTCTCTTAATTCTTCCTGCTTTCTTCTCTCTTCCTCAAGTTTCTTCTTAGCTTCTTCTTCTCTCTTTTTTGCTTCCTCCTTAATTGCCTCTTTCTCTTTTCTTCTAGCTTCATTTTTGTTTTTAACATCATTACCAATTCTTAACACCAAAATAGAAGATGATACAATAAGAATCGCAATCAGTATATACAAAACATATTTTCTTTTAACGATATCACCATTACTAACTTTCACTTGATTGTCATTTTTACTCTTCATATAAAAAACTCCTTCTCTAAAAATTCATAAAATCTTTAAAATAATCTACTAAATTAATAATACCATTTTTTTAATCATAAGTCCACAAAAAACAAAAAAACTTCCTAAGAAGTTTTATTCTGCTTTTTCATAAGCATCCAATATTTCTTTTTCGAACATTTGACGTGTTTCTGTATTTATTGGATGAGCTATATCTCTATACCCACCAGTAGATGTTTGTCTACTAGGCATTGCAATAAATAAACCATTATCACCTTCGATAATTCTAATATCATGTACTGCAAATGCATCATCAAGTAGTACTGAAGCTATACCTTTCATACGAGAATTTTCTTTGTCAATTTTCTTTACTGTTACTGAAGTAATTTTCATATTGCTTCACTCCTTCCAGAAAGTTTTCAATACCTTTCTAACACCATTGTATCTCATTTATAAGATAAAAGTCAATCTTTTTTTTTTGTAACTGTCAAATATGTTAATTTTTATTTGAAATTCCGTTTTAAATAAAATAACTGCAATAAGTCTGTTTATAGTATAATATAAGTGTTTC
>CAJKHY010000002.1 GCA_905199855.1 uncultured Clostridium sp. | reverse complement strand
TTTTCAACTTCTTTTCGTTTTGGAGTAATAAGTCCTTTGCATATCATTATTCTAGCTTTAAATCTAGTAAATGATCTGAATCCAAAAGCTATTCTTTTTAATACTTTTATAAAATTATTATTACCTTCAACATAACCATTGTGATAACTTGTTGTGAAGGTATTTTAATTAATGATTTTTTGAATCCGTGCTTTTCTATTTTTTTGTCGTAACAAGTACCATGCTTTGGACAACAATCTGGAATATATGTAAGAAAACCTTGATAAACTAGACTTCTTTTACCTTTAATATTTTCTTCCTTTACAAATTCTTTGTAAAAATATATATTTTTATCTTTCATATTTAGAGTTTTTAATAGATAATAATCTTGGGATATTTAAATCAAATTTTTTTGGTGTTTTATTGTTCAATTACATTGTATCATAGGAATTTGAATATGTCTCTTTTTTATAAAAAAATGGTGAAAGCATTTTTAGTTACTCACATCAAATATTATACAACCAAAAAGGTACAATGTACCTTTTTTGATATTTTATAACTAAAATATTCCACCTTTTTTGGTAAATCCATATCTTAATCGTAAAAAATATGAAACTAGATATAAATTAATTAGGTTATAAAAAAATATTATTCTTGAATATTATTAAATAATATTATATAATTAGTTGTAGGAATAAGGTTGATTTTATGAATATAATGTATAGAACTGTTAAATGTATAGGTTATCCTATATTTAAATTATTATATAGACCTAAAGTAATAGGTAAAGAAAATATACCCAAAAGTGGCCCTGTAGTTCTAGCGGGGAATCATACTAATAATTTTGACTGTGTTACTTTAATATGTTCTAACAAAAGAATAATTCATTTTCTAGCCAAGAAAGAATTATTTAACAAAAGAATTGGTAAGTGGTTTTTTACTTCTATGGGCACTATACCAGTAGATAGAAGTCGTAAAAATCCTGATGCTGTTAATGAAGCACTTAAAGTGCTTAATAGCAACCAAGTAATTGGTATATTTCCTGAAGGTACAACTAGAAAAAACAAAGGAGAAATACTACCCTTTAAATTTGGCGCGGTATCATTCGCTAGTAAAAGCAACGCATATATTGTACCATTTTCTATTACAGGCGAGTATAAGATATTTGGAAATAACCTAGTAATTAGATATGGCAAGGCATATAAAATAAAAGATGATGATATAACAAAAGAAAATGAATTATTAAGAAATAAAGTAATAAAATTAATTGAAGTAAGTGGTGGATATAATGAAAAAAAATAGAAAAGATGCAAAATTAATTAAACAAGATAATGGAATATTTAATTTAATATATTATCTTAAACCAAAAAGAGCTTATGCTGAAGTATACATCAACAAAAAATTTGATGTTACTAATCTTGTTAAATACATGGAAAAATTAAAAAAAGAAGACAGTAGTTATACTTATTTTCATTTATTTAGTACTGCTATTAGCAAGTTAATCTATGAAAGACCATATTTAAATAGATTCATTATTGCAGGACGCATGTATGAAAGAGAAGAAGTTACCTTATCCTTCGTTGCTAAAACTATGTTTAATGATTCAGCCGAAGAATTAATGACTGTCATCCCAGTATTAAAAGAAGACAATTTAGTAACAGTCAAAGATAAAATACTTTCTAGTGTTAACAAAATGAGAAATAACACTAGCCATGATAAAACCAATGATACCATTAGCAAAGTAGGAAAATTACCTAGATTTCTAAGATTTATTATCATGAAAACCTTTAAATTCATGGATACCCATGATATGTTACATAGTAGTTTAACTAAAGAAGATATTTATCATGCTTCTGTCCTAGTTTCTAACTTAGGAAGCATTAAATGTGGTGCAATATATCATAACTTAACTGATTTTGGTACTAATAGCCTCATTATAACAATTGGTGATATCCATAAAGAAGTTATTGTTAATGACAAAGGAAAAAGTGAAATAAAGGACATATGTGAGTTTGGAATTACTATTGATGAAAGAATCGCAGATGGATTTTATTTAGCATCTTCTGCCATAATGCTACAAGAATATTTTGATAATCCAGAAATACTTAAGGAGAATATTTATGAAAAATGTACTAGATAAGATAGAAATGATTTTTAAAAAGAAGAAAGAAGTTAGACAACCATGGTATGATTTCTATGGAAAACAAACACCTCATTTGGATTATCCTGACTATTCTATGTATGAATTAATTCACCAAACAGCCCTAAAATATCCTAATTATATAGCCATAGAATATTATAAAAACAAAGCCACTTATAAAGAATTTATACATAGAATTGATAAATATGCTAAATCCTTAAAAGCTTTAGGAGTACAAGTAGGAGATATTGTCACCATATGTATGCCTAATACACCATCATCTATTTGCATGTTTTATGCTATTAATAAAATTGGTGCTATTGCTAACATGGTTCATCCCATGTCAAGTGAAAAAGAAATTGAATTATATTTAAACATGACCAAAAGTAAATATATTTTAATAATAGATATCGCCTATAAAAAAATAGATAATGTCGTAAAAAACACTAGTATAGAAAAAATAATTATTAGTTTTCCTAATGACGATATGAAAGTTGTAATGTCAAGTTTATATTGGTTTATGAAAGGAAGAAAAAACAAAGTTAAAACTAACGATAACACCATTACTCTAAAACAATTCATTGACCTAGGTTCTAGTTATAAAGAAGAAACCTATGTAGAAAGAAAGGGAAGTGATGTTGCCGTTATCCTTTACAGTGGAGGCACCACAGGCGAACCAAAAGGTATCATGTTATCCAATTTAAACTTTAATGCCGTTGCCTATCAAGCTGAATTTATGTGTGACCCTGCCAGTGCTGGAGATTCTATTTTATCAATTATGCCCATATTCCATGCATTTGGCCTTGGTGTATGTGTTCATACCATTTTATATATTGGCATGAAATGCATTTTAATACCTAGTTTCAGTACTAAAAAGTTTGGTAGTATGATTAAATATTATCGTCCCAACTTTCTAGTGGGTGTTCCAACTTTATTTGAAGCCCTTTTAAAAACAAAAAAAATGGGGAAAAGAGATTTAACTTCTTTAACTTGCATCATATCAGGTGGAGATAGCTTAAGCCCATCCTTAAAGAAAAAAGTAGATGATTATTTAAATGAACATGGTTGTAAGACAAAAGTAAGAGAAGGCTATGGTCTAACCGAAAGTACTGGACCTAGTTGCCTTTGCCCATCACTATTTTATAAAGAAGGTACCATTGGCATTCCTTTTCCTGATACTATTTATAAAATCATTAGAGTAGGTACCCATGACGAAGCAGATATCTTAGAAGATGGTGAAATATGCATAAGCGGTCCAACTGTTATGCTTGGTTATTTAAATGATGAAAAAGAAACAATGAATGCCATTCAAATGCATGAAGATGGCATATATTATCTTCATACAGGAGATATTGGTTGCATGGATAAAGATGGTTTTGTCTTCTTTAAATATAGACTTAAAAGAATGATAGTATCATCCGGTTATAACATATATCCATCTTACATCGAAAATGTTATTGATGCTCATCCCGCTGTTTTAACATCAACCGTAATTGGGATAGACCATCCATACAAAGTACAAGTTGCCAAAGCCTACATTGTCTTAAAAGAAGGATATAAACCAACTCATGAAATAAAGAAAAGTATAAAAGAACATTGCATTAAAAACCTAGCTAAGTATTCAATACCATATGAATTTGAATATCGTGATAATTTGCCAAGAACAAAAATAGGTAAAATTGATTATAAAAATTTATTAGAAGGAGAAAAAAATAAGAACAGGAGGTAGTTTTATTGAAATTCAAAGATATATTTAGAATAGGAAGAAAAGAAAAAGAAATGTCTTGGTATAAAACTTATGATAAAGAAAACATAAAAAGACATATAAACATCCCAGATGTATCTATATTTGAATTATTAAACAAAACAGCAGTTAAGTATCCAACTTATATTGCTTATAATTATTATGGTAAAGAAAAAACATATCATGAATTTGCTTTAAGTATTAGAAAATGTGCTAGAGCATTCAAAACTCTAGGAATAAAAAAAGGAGATATTGTTACCATATGTATGCCCAATACTCCAGAAGCATTAATTAGCTTTTATGCCCTTAATTTAATCGGGGCTATTGCTAATATGGTCCATCCTTTATCTAGTGAGGGAGAAATAAAAACATATTTACAAATGACAAAAAGCGAAACTATTGTTTCGGCAGATTTTACATGGGATAAAATTAATAATATCATAAATGAAACAAACCTTAAAACCGTTATTTTAGCATCTGTAGATATATCTATGAACAAAATCACCCAAATGGGTTATTTTCTAACCAAAGGAAGAAAAATTAAAAAAGTCAAAGATAATGACAAGGTCATCTACTGGTCAAAATTCTATGAACTAAGTAATAACTATCATGAAAAACTATGTGATAACAACAAAGGTAACACTCCTGCTGTTATCCTTTACAGTGGGGGTACTACAGGAACTCCAAAAGGCATAATATTATCCAACATGAATTTAAATGCCTTAGTATTAGAAGATTTAGAAGTTTGTAAAAAATTAAGACCTCAAGTATCTATCTTATCAGTTATGCCAATTTTTCATGGTTTTGGACTTGGATGCTGTGTTCATGCTTGCTTTGTTGCTGGAGGGAAAAGCATTTTATTACCAACATTTTCCCCAAAAACATTTGATGACTTAGTAATGAAATATAAACCTAACATTATCGCCGGTGTTCCAACTCTTTTTGAAACATTGATAAACAGTAAAAAATTAAATAATAAAGATTTGTCATATTTAACTTGCTTAATTTCTGGAGGAGATAACTTAAGCCCTTCCTTAAAACATAAAATAGATGATTTTTTAAAAAGTCACGGGTCCAATACCATAATTAGACCCGCATATGGTCTAACTGAAGCAACAGCAGGAGTTTGCATGACACCTGTTAATGAAAGTAGAGACAATTCCATCGGAGTACCAGTACCAGATACTTATATCAAAATAGTAGTCCCAAACACTCATACCGAAGTTGCAAGTGGTATCGAAGGAGAAATATGTGTAAATGGTCCTACTGTTATGATGGGATACTTAGATAATCCTAAAGAAACCTCTCAAGCTTTACAATATCACGAAGAAGATAAAAAAGTTTGGCTCCATACAGGAGATTTAGGTTATGTAGATAAAGATGGCTTTGTTTACTTCAAACAAAGATTAAAAAGAATGATTGTATCATCGGGATATAACATATATCCATCCTATATTGAAGAAGTAATAGAAGAACACCCTAGTGTTTTAACATCCACCGTAATTGGAATAGATCATCCATATAAAGTACAAGTTGCCAAAGCATATATCGTATTAAAAGAAGGATTCAAACCTACAAGCGAGATAAAGAAAAGCATCAAAGAACACTGCGAAAAAAATATTGCTAAGTACGCCATGCCATATGTATTTGAGTATAGATCTACCTTGCCTAGAACCAAGTTAGGAAAGGTTAATTATAAAGTCTTAGAAGATGAGAATAATATAAAGAAGTAGGTGTATTATGAAGAATTTTATTAACAAATTAAATAAAGAAATAAAAAATAATTTTAGTGATTTAAAACATAAAGAAACAGTAATTAAACAAATTCCCAATTTACTTACTTTTTCTAGACTTATCGCTCCTTTAATAATAATACCATTAATTATATTAAATCATCATTTTGAAGCAATGATTATTACCATATGTTTTGCCTTAACTGATTTAATAGATGGACGAATTGCTAGAAAATATAACATAGTAAGTGAATTTGGCAGACAATTAGATCCGGTATGTGATAAAGTATTTGTAGGAGGTATTATTATTCCCTTAGTATTTAAAAATAAATTATTAATAATTTCCTTAATACTTGAAATATTAGTATCTATTTTAACCATATATAGCAAAAGCAAAAATGGAAATCCAAAAACTAATTTCCTAGGTAAAATTAAAACCACCTTATTATATATATTAATCGCGTGTACCTATTTAACTTTATTTAAAAATATAAACAATACATTATATCTTAGCATCTATATAATTACTCTAATCATTCAAATAATATCTTTAATAGTATACACAAATAATTTTCTAAAAGAGGTTAAACATGGATAGCATTGAATATCAAAAAAAGACACGTGGCTATAAAAGACTAAAACCAGTTATGAAATTTCTATTTAATAGTTATTTTAAACCAAAAGTAATAGGAATAGAAAACATTCCCAAACAAGGTGCTTTTATCCTATGTGGTAATCATACCAACGTTCATGACCAATTTCCTATCATGATAAATACCGATAGAGTAATACATTACATGGCCAAAAAAGAATATTTTGATTCCAAAATGGGATGGTTCTTTAGATATGTTTCCCAAATACCAGTTGATAGGGGATCAGATACCAGTACTGCCAAAAGTGAAGCCATAGAATTACTAAATGATGGTCATGCTATAGGAATATTTCCTGAAGGAACTAGAAATAGAATTTGTTATAAAAAAGATAAAATAAAAGAAATAGCTAATATTTTAAATATTGATAGTAAAGCATATAAAAAAATAGCATATGATAAACAAATAAAATTATCCCAAATAGAACTTATCAAAAAACTAAAAGAACAAGAAATCATAAATGAAGATAAATACCTAGAGTTATTAATGGATCCAAGTAAACTAAAAGATATACTTAATGAAGAAGAATATAACGAAAGTTTATTACTTCCCTTTAAATTTGGAGCAGTCTCTTTAGCAAGTAAGACCAATTCCTACATAGTACCTTTTGCGGTTTTAGGTCATTATAAAAGAAAATATAAAGATTTAGTCATAAAAATAGGAAAACCATTCAAAGTTAGTGATGATTTAGAAAAAGAAAACAAAGTATTAAGAAATAAAATATTAAATCTATTACTAGAAGAAAAATAATAGAAAACACTAGAAAAAAAAGTATTTATTTGATATAATGGTTGTAGTTGGAGGAATTATTATGAAAAAGATATTTAATGTAATTATAATATGTATGTGTTTATTCTTTATAACAGGATGTGGTAAAGAAAAAGAACCTGAAAAGACAGAATTTACTATGGGAGATACAATAAGTATTAAGAATTTTGATATTACTTTTGTTAATTATTCTTTAAGAGCACCAGTAAGTGAAAGAGAAGAATATAATACTTTAGTATTTTTAGAAGTTAATGTTAAAAATACTTCAAAAAGTGGTGCTAAGTTTAAATCAGGTGCCTATAACGTATATGGACCAAATAACTTAAGATTAGATAAAATTACTAGTTCAAAATATGAATCAGTAGTATCTAATTTAGGTAATATTAGAGCAGATGGTACAACCACAGGACATTTTGTTTTTCCTTACATTGGCACTGGTGAATATTACTTAGAATTTATTAATAAAAATAAAAAAAGAATTACAGTAGAATTTACTATATACGAAGAAGAGTAATCTTCTTTTTTTAGTTTTATAATTAACTAATAATTTACTTGCATTATATAGATAATATTAATTATAATATTTGACATTTACCAATGTAAATAAAAAAAAGTATAAGAATGTATTGCTTTATATAAATAAATATGATAATATTTAAATGTAGAGAGTAATCTACATAATCATAATAAAAAAAAAGAAAGGAGAAAAATTATTATGAAAAGAAAAATGCTTGTTATTGTTGCAATGATAGCTATGATATTTTCATTGTCTGTGGTAAGTGCAAAAGAGGTAGAAGTTAATGATGCAGCAACATTATTAGCGGCATTTAAAACTGCTAAATCAGGTGATGTTGTAAAATTAATAGATAATATTACTTACACACTTCCTGATAGAGTTTTAGTTTCTACTAATGTTACATTAAATATGAATAATCATAATATTGATTTTGATGGAACAAAAGTAAGATCATTTACCGTTCAAGATGGATCATTAAATATTATTGGGAAAGGTACTATTAGTCATCCTAAGCATAATGCCTTAAATGTATGGGGTACTACTGATAAGACTAAGGCAAACTATTCAACATTAAAAGTTGGTAAAGATGTTACAGTTAATGGTTTATATGGTATTGCAGTAATTTATGCCCCAGGAAATGAAAAAAACCTTGAATCAGGTTATGGAGTTAATGTTGAATTTGCTGGTAAGATAGAAAAATCTACTGGAGGTGGTATTACTATTAATGGTAATTTACAAAATGCCGAAGGAGCTCCAGTAATTAATATTTTAGATGGAGCAGTTATTAATTCTGAACAAACTGGTTTATACGCAGCAGGAAATGGTACTTGGAATATTGGCAAAGCAAATATTACAGGTAAAGAATCAGCTATTGGTATTAAATCAGGTAAAGTAATTATTAATGGAGGTACATTTACTTGTACTGGTGAATCACAAATGCCAACAGAAGGATATTCAAATGGTATTAATGCTTCTGGAGCAGCAATACAATTAGAATCTAATAAAGATTACTATGGTAATGTTGAATTAATCATTAAAGATGGGACATTTACAAGTAAAAATGCTGTTAGTATTTATGAATATTTAGCTAAAAATATTAAAAAAACCAATGTTAATAAAATTGAAATTCTAGGTGGTAAATTTGTTTCTGCAAGAGGAAATAATAACTTCTTATTATCTGAAGTACTAGATTATATAGGAGTAGTAGAAGTATCAGGTGGAACTTTCAGTGCTAATCCAGTTACTTATTTAAAACCAGCACATAAAGTTACTTTTAGTGAAGAAGAATATGTTGTAAGTCCAATAAATGTTGTAGAAGGAAAATTTATTATTGGTGGAACAATTACTAATGGTAAAAATGCTAAGGTTCAATTAATTCAAGGTGGTAACGTTTTAAAGGTTGTTACTGCTGATGACGAAGGTAAATATGAATTTACTAAAGTAGAAAAAGGAAAATACAATATTGTATTTATAAATGGTAATAATTCAACTACTAAATTAGTAGAAGTATTAGATAAGAATTTAAAAGTTGATGCTGAAATTAAAACTGGAAGTGTTACTGTTCTAGTTGGAAAGGATACTCCAAATGTATTAGTAGATGGATTAGATCAAACAGATGGACAAATAGAAGTAATTATTCAAAAAGAAGAGAAATTGGAGAATAATGAAGCTCAAAATAAGATACTTGCTGAAACAAAAAATAAAGAGATGTTATTCTTAAATATAGGAATAAAAAATAATGGACAAACACTATCTAATACTGATAATGTATTACATTTCATTATTTCATTTGATGCTTTAAATAAAGAAAAAATAGAATTATATCGTTATCATGGTCAAGAAGTAAATAAATTTACTAAATTAGATAAGATGCCTACTGAATTAAAGGATCAAACATTCTATATAGATGAAGCTAATAAAGAATTACATATTTTTACTGATAAATTCTCTACTTATGGAATAACTTATAATAATGTAGAAGTAATAAATAACCCAATCGTGGAAAATCCAAAAACATTTGATGCGACATTTGGTTATATATTATTAACACTTATCAGTGTACTTGCAATTGCATCAATTACGATTTATAGAAAAAAAGTATCAGTTAGATAGTAAAAATTAAAGGAAGAAAACTTCCTTTTTTTTCTTTAATCTGCTATAATATTACTCACAAGGAAGTGATTTTAGTGAAAGTAGCAATATGCAGTTTAGGTTGCAAAGTTAATATTTATGAAAGCGAATACGTTATATCAAAATTAAAAGAAAATGGTTACGAAATAGTACCATTTAATTCTCTCGCAGACATTTATATCATAAACACCTGCACAGTTACAAATACGGCGGATAATAAAAGTGAAAAAATGATTAGACAAGCAAGAAAAAATAAAGATGCCATTGTAGTAGTTATGGGGTGTCATTCTCAAATAAAAGGAAATAGCATTGACGCTGATATCATAATTGGTAACAAAGATAAAAGTAAAATAGTAGAATTATTAGAAGAATATATAAAAAATAAAAAAGAAATAAAAAAAATATACGATTTAACCAACGAATCATTCGAGGTTATGGAGATTAATGATTTTAATTCTCATACAAGAGCATTTGTCAAAATACAAGATGGATGTGATGCCTTCTGTGCATATTGCATTATTCCCTACAGCCGTGGAAACATAAGAAGTAAAAATGAAAATTTAGTTATCGAAGAAGTAACAAACTTAGTTAATCGTGGCTATAAAGAAATAGTTTTAACAGGTATTCATACAGGTAAATATGGTCGTGATATTAATACTAATTTAGAAAACCTTCTCAAAAAATTAATAAAAATACCTAATTTATATCGCTTAAGAATATCTTCAATTGAAATAAATGAGATTACTAATGGAATAATTGAAATAATGAAAAATAGTAATATTATTGCCCATCATTTACATATTCCACTTCAAAGTGGAAGTGATAAAATACTCAAACTAATGGAAAGAAAATATGATACCAAGTATTTTTTTGATAGAATAAACTATATTAGAAAAAATATTTTAGATATTTCTATCACTACCGATTTAATTGTAGGTTTTCCCCATGAAGATGACAATCTATTTAATGAAACAATCAACTTCTTAAATAAAATTAAATTTAGTAAAATACATGTTTTTCCTTATTCTAAAAGAGCAGGAACCAAAGCTAGTATCATGGATAATCAAGTATCTCCAGAAACTAAAAAAATACGTACTAGAAAAGTAATTGAGTTATCCAATGAGAATGAATTAGAATTTTACAAAAGCATGCTAAACAAAGAAGAAGAAATTATTACTGAAAGTTACAAAAAAGATTATACCCAAGGATTTACTAGTAATTATATACTTGTCCATATCAAAGGCAAATATGATACTAACAAGATTATAAAAGTTAAAATAGATAAAGTAGTAGATAAAAACACAGTCATTGCAAAATTAGTATAAAGCGAGTAATATTGTCATATAGAAGTAAGTATTACTTGCCTTTTTTCTTTTTTTTTGCTAAAATTAGTTTCAGGATGTGATAATATGGCACTTGGTTTTAATCGCAACAGAGACACACTTGATATATTCAATGATCGCTGGAAAGCTAATCATAATACTAAACAAGTAAGTGATTATAAAGAAGCAATGAACAGAATTAATAACAAAATGTTTGGTAGTTACACTAATTTTAATAACAAAAAAGAAACAAAAGAAGACAAAGTAAATAACTTAAATAGACAAATACAAGGTAATAAAGAAATAAATAGAAACAACAAAATAAACTCCATAATAAATAATTTTAGGAAGTAAGATATGGTTGATTTATATAAATATGAAAAAGAACTATATAGTCGTAACATCTCTCTCATTGGAGGTGTTGACGAAGTAGGAAGAGGCCCTCTAGTAGGCCCAGTCGTAGCCTCTTGCGTTGTATTACCCAAAGATTTTGTTTTAGAAGGATTAACTGATTCAAAAAAATTAAGTGAGAAAAAAAGAGAAATATATTATGATTACATTATGAACCATGCTGTTGCAATAGGAATTGGAATAATAGACAAAGACATAATTGATAAAATAAATATCTATGAAGCTACCAAACTAGCAATGAAAGAAGCAATTAAAAACGTAAGAAAACAAATAAAACTAGAACATGTTTTAGTGGATGCCATGCCCTTAGAATTAGATATACCAGTAACATCAATCATCAAAGGCGATGCTTTAAGTATTAGTATCGCTGCGGCTTCAGTCATTGCCAAAGTAACTAGAGATAGAATGCTATATGAATTAGACAAAAAATATCCAATGTATGACTTTAAAAACAACAAAGGTTATCCTACAAAAAAACACATCAAAGCCATCGAAGAATATGGCATCATCAATGAACACCGAAGAAGCTACGGACCAGTTAAAGATTATATTACCAAACATAACAAAAACAACCAAGGCTTCACACTGATTGAATTACTAATTGTTATCTCAATATTAGGCATGCTTGCCATTTTGCTTGTGCCCAACGTAAGTAGTTTAATTGATAAAAGCAAAGAAGAAAACCTTAACAAAATAAAAAATAGCATTATACTATCAAGTAAAAATTATGCTACTGATAACATTACCACTTTATTTAAAACATGCCATGATAAAACAACAATTACTTTAAATGATTTAATAAATAAAGGTTACCTCAAAGGCTCATTAAAAAATCCCCAAACCAATGAATATATAAATTTAGACA
This sequence comes from uncultured Clostridium sp., assembly GCA_905199855.1. GTDB lineage: Bacteria > Bacillota_I > Bacilli_A > RF39 > UBA660 > CAG-762. The sequence continues at coordinate 66,845 of CAJKHY010000002.1, read as the reverse complement.
AAGAAATTGAATTAGAGTATAACTGTGAAACAAAAAAAATAAATGTAAATATAGTATTAGAATAGGGTGAAAACATGAAATCAAATTATGATGAGAATTCAATTAAAATATTAGAAGGCCTTGAAGCTGTTAGAAAAAGACCTGGTATGTATATTGGTTCCACTGATAAAAGAGGATTACATCATCTAGTCTGGGAAATTGTTGACAATGCCGTAGATGAAGCATTAAACGGATATGGTAACAGTATTAAGATAATTATGCATAAAGATGGCTCTGTCAGTGTTACTGATAAAGGTAGAGGTATCCCTGTAGGAATGCATGCTTCAGGAAAAAGTACACCCGAAGTAATATATACAGTACTCCATGCTGGTGGTAAATTTAGTGATGGAGGATACAAAGTAAGTGGGGGCTTGCATGGGGTTGGAGCATCGGTTGTTAATGCGTTAAGCAGTAAAATGGAAGTAACAACTAAAAAAGATGGAGGAGAATATTATATTGCTTTTGAAAATGGAGGCAAAGTAAGCAAAACATTAAGAAAAATAGGTGAAGCCAGAGGCACAGGAACAACAGTAAGATTTTGGCCAGATCCAACAATATTCCAAACGACCAGTTTTAGTTTTTCAACAATATGTGAAAGAATGCAAGAATGTGCTTTTCTAATAAATGGTCTTATCATTGAAATAATAGATGAAATTAATAATAGAGAAGAAAAATATGTTTATGAAAATGGATTATCAGCATTCTGTGATTATCTAAACGAAGGAAAAGATGTTTTACATAAGGTATTATGTTTTTCTAGTGTTAGAGATAAAATTAAAGTTGATGTAGCTTTACAATATACAGATAGTTATGCTGAAAACATTATAAGTTTTGTCAATAATGTTAAAACCACTGATGGTGGTACCCATGAAGTAGGATTCAAATCGGCGATTACTAAAATAATAAATGACTATGCCAAAGAAAACAATTTCTTAAAAAGCAAAGATAAAACATTTGAAGGTAGTGATGTAAGAGAAGGTTTAACCGCGATTATAAGTGTTCAAATACCAGAAGACTTATTACAGTTTGAAGGGCAAACCAAAGCCAAACTAGGTACTCCAATAGCAAGAAGTATAGTAGAATCGATTACCGTAGAAAAATTAAAATATTTTTTAGAAGAAAATAAAAGCATTGCTACCAAAATAATATCTAAAGCATTAAAAGGTAAAGAAGCGAGAGAAGCAGCCAGAAAAGCAAGAGAAGAAACAAGAAAAGGAAAAGACAACAAAAAAATAGAAAAAATATTAAGTGGTAAACTAACACCTGCACAAGGAAAAGACAAAAGTAAAAACGAACTATTTATAGTCGAAGGTGATAGTGCTGGTGGTTCTGCTAAACAAGGAAGAGATCGCAAATACCAAGCAGTATTACCATTAAGGGGAAAAGTTATTAATACTGAGAAAGCCAAACTAGAAGATATATTTAAAAATGAAGAAATTAATACCCTAATTCATACCATAGGAGCTGGAATTGGCAATGAATTTAATATAAAAGATAGTAACTATGATAAGGTTATTATCATGACTGATGCTGATGAAGATGGAGCCCATATCCAATGCTTACTACTTACATTTTTCTATAGGTATATGAAACCACTTATTGAAAATGGACACTTATATATAGCAATGCCTCCTTTATATAAAGTAGAAGAAAACAAGAAAAAAGTTACCTATGTATATCCTGGCGAAGATCTAAGAAAAGTAGTTTCTAACATGAAAAATTATACTATTCAAAGATATAAAGGATTAGGTGAAATGAATTTTACCCAACTATGGGAAACAACAATGGATCCAAATAACAGAATGCTTGTTAAAGTGGGTATTACCGATGCTGCTCTAGCGGAAAAAAGAGTAAGTGTCTTAATGGGTGATGCAGTAGAACCAAGAAAACTTTGGATAGAAGAAAACGTTGAGTTCTCACTAGAAGATAGTTACAAAATAAAATAATTTATAAGGAGTTTTATATGACAATACAAGAATTTATTAATAAAAAGAATAGATATAAGGTTGATTATAATTATCAAAGACCTGTTGATGTTTGGTCTAATCAAGATAATCAATGTTTTATAGATACTATTTTAAGAGAAGAACCTATTCCAATGTTTTTCTTTAATGCGAAGACTGATGAAAATGGCGATACTGTATTTTATATAGTAGACGGGCAACAAAGATTAAATTGTATTAGAAAATTTTATGATAATAAGATTAAGTTAAGTAGTAAATTTTCAGGTGAGAAATTAGATGGTTGTACTTTTAATGGAGATAAATGTATTCCTGAGGAATTACAAGATAAATTTTTAGGGTATGATCTTAAAGTTCATATTGTACCAGATTATGATGATGAAAGGGTTAGAATGATTTTTTCTAGGTTACAAAGAGGTAAACCTTTAAATTTAGGTGAAAGATTAAATGCTTTACCAGGAGATATTGTTCTTACAATGAGAAAACTATCTAAGCATAAGTTTGTTGACGAAGTTATTTCCATTAATAAAAATAGATATAATACTTATCCAATCGTGGCTAAAATGATGTATTTTGAGCAGTTTGGAACTAAAGAATCTTCTACTGAGTATTTATATAAATATTTTGATGATTATAAGAATGAGTCAATTAATGGTAAAATATATAACACTGTTAATGAGAATTTAAATTATTTATTAAAATGTTTCCCTAGTGGTGGTAAATACTTTTGCTTAGAAAAAGATGCTAGGATTATGTCAATATATACTATGGTGAGTTATCTTAGAAAATATTATGCAATGACTCAACAGGAAGATAATATTAGGAAGTTTTGTATTAATTTCTTTAATAATGTTTATAATGAAGATTTTAGGCGTTCTAATTATATTTATAATAAATATTATGATATTAGTCGTGGTGGATGGAGTGAAAATTTAATTACTTTAAGACAAAAGTTATTGGTAGATGAATTTTTAAAAAAATATAAGGTTTTAGATTTAGATGTGGCTAGACAAATTACTGAGGCTGATAAATCTATATTGTTTGAGAAGCATCCTTATTGTGAAAGATGTAAGAAGAAGTTTGAGTTTTATAATGAACCTGAATATCATCATATAAAAAGATATGCTGATGGTGGTAAGAGAGAAGATAATATAGAGATATTATGTAAGGAATGTCATGATATAATTCATAGTCAGGATATTAAGAATATTAAGGCTTTAGAGGAAGAAATTAATAATTGTGAAATAGAAGAATAAAAAAATAAACATTTTACTTGCATAAATAATAAAAGCATGATAAGATTAATACATAAGAATAGCAAAAGAAAGTAGGTGTTTAAAATGAATAGAATATATCCAATTAACTACAATATCCAAACATCTGTATGGAGGGGGGGTATTTAAATATTCTATTATTTTAAATACTAAAAAAATATATAAAGTAGGTAAACTAAATAAAAGATTAGTATTTTAATACTAGTTCTTTTGTTTAGTTTTTTTGCTATGCTGTTCTAAGAATGGAGAATGATTATGAAAAAATTAAAAGAAAGAATACCACTTAAATATATATATGTATTAAGTGCTATTATTGCTATATTATTATCAGTAGGATTATATTATACATATGCAATGTTTACCGCAAATGTAAGTTCAGGTAATGTTGTTAATATGGATACTACGTTAAATTATACCTTTGATGTATCAGGAACACAAAGTTTTCATATAGGTAAAAATAGTGTTGCTAGTTTTAACTTTATTGTAAATAATTCTAGTAATGGTACTATCTATTATGAAATATATTATGATACATCAAATGATTTAACTGATGTAATAATAGGTGAAGTAGTAGAAGACAAGAATACTACTACAACAGCATTAAATACAAGTGGTAATATAGATAAAGATAATAGAAAAACTATACCTTTAGTAATAGCAAATAATTCTAATAACGATATAGATGTAGTAATTGGAGTAGTAACAGGTTATGTAGGTAATACAATTAACTATGGAACAGATAATTATCCTAATGGTACTAAGATAACTAATACTTATAATCTTAGTGATATAAAGAGTAGTTGTGAAGGACAAATAGGAGATACTAGTAATTGTAAAATAGAAATAGAAAATGGTAAAAAGAATTATTATTGCCTTAGTAAAACTGAAGATTTAGTAGAAGATCCTTCTGGAGCAAATAGACCAGTATTAGCTGATGGTATGATACCAATTACATATGATGGAAGTAAATGGGTAAAAGCTGATGAGTATGGAGCATATAATAATTGGTATGATTATGGTAATCAAAAATGGGCTAATGCAGTTATGGTAACAAGTACTAAAAGAGAAACATATATGAATGCAGATGTTGGAACTGTAGTACCTGAAGCAGATATCTTAGCATATTATGTATGGATACCAAGATATAAATATAAATTATTTAATGCTACATATGCAAGTGGTACAACAGAACAATTAATTGAAGTAACTTTTGAAAGTGGTACAAGTACTACAGGAACAGTAACATGTACATATGCATCTAATGGAGCAGAAACATGTCAAAACAAAGCAAATGGGAATTGGTATACACATCCAGCATTTACAATGATAAATGCAAGTGGTAATAAAACAGAATTAAAAGGAATATGGGTAGGAAAGTTTGAAACGACAGGAAGTACAACTACTCCTACAATAAAACCTGGAATTACATCATTAAGAGATATAACAATAGCAAGTATGTATAGTGCAGGTAAATTATTTAGGTCAACAAATTATTTGACTACAAAAGGGGCAAATGAATCAGATTCTCATATGATAAAAAATATAGAATGGGGAGCAGTAGCATATTTAAAGCAAAGTAATTATGGACTTGGAATAACAGAAATAACATCGAATGGGGATGGTTCTTATCTTACTGGTGATGGTTCTGGTACAAGTTATATAACTAATACATTGCAATCAACAACAGGAACTGTTTTTGGAGTATATGATATGAGTGGTGGAGCATTTGAAAATGTAATGGGAAATTATAAAAAAACAGCAGGAAAATCAGGATTAACAGTAAGTACAGTACCAACAGAGCATATAGATATATACTCAGGAACTAGTGTAAGTGCTAGCCACCTAGGAGATGCTTTAGGTGAGACAGCAGGCTGGTATAGTGATTTAGCTTTATTTGTTGATTCCTATCATCCTTGGTTTACTCGTGGAGGAAGATATATGTCTGATGAAGAAAAAGGAATATTTAGTTTTTTCTATGGTTGGGATAACGGTACTGATACAAGTCCTAACCAAGGCTTTCGTGTTGTTCTTTCTGTAAAATAATAATATAAAAGTATCTAATTAACTACAATTATTATAATAAAAAAATAACTCTATAGAACTACAATGCAATAGCAAAAGTAAAAGAAACTGGTTATGAAGAAGGAAACCGGTTTCTTTTTAATATTATATGTAAACATATATAAATATTTCTTTTTTTTCTTCTTTCTTTTCATAAAATATGATATACTTAGTATAGTTAAGGAGAATTTTTATATGAATGAAAATGATAGTTTAAAATTTAATTCTATTACTCATGGTAATATGAATATGAATGATAATATGAGAAATTATATTAAGGAACAACAAGTAATAATGGAATCTCGTGCTAAAAAATTGGAAGGGATGAGAGTTGCTAAAGTAGATAATAGTAGAAGAAATGATGTTAGTACTAAAAAAAAGGCTAACAAGGCTCTTAAAGTGGTTATAGCTACAGTACTTATTTATTCTATGGCAGTGGGTATAGTATCAACTAGGAAAGTTGATATTGAGCATAATGTTAGTTATGAAGCATCTGGTTCTAGTCTTGTTACTACTAGTGAAGAAGATATATCTTTTAAGGAATATGCTGATGAGTTTGTTCATAATTTAAATCCAGTTAATTTAATAGATAGTTCTAGGGAAGTAAGGAAGAGTAGATAATATGAAATATAATAAATATGATGTAATTACAATGGAAAATAATAATAAATATATTGTATGTGATGTAATATATGAAGATAATGCTATATATTTATATTTAGTAAATGATAGTGATGATAAGGATACCATTATTATTAAAGAAGTTGATGGTATTTTAGAACCTATTAAGGATAGTAATGAGTTTGAAAAAGTTATGTTAAAAATTGCGGTTTCTAATAAAAATATGATTAATGAAATAATCGACTAGGTGTTATATGCAAAGATATTTTGGAATAGATAAGATAAATAATAATTTAATTTTATCTAGTGGAGATATTTATCATATTAAGAAAGTTATGAGAAATAGTATTTTAGACAAGATAGAAGTTGTTTATGATAATGTTACATATTTGTGTGAGATAGAATCATTGGATAATTTTAAGATCAATATTTTAGAAGAGATAAGGGAAGATAAAAAATTAGATTGTGATATAATTTTAGGAGTAGCTTTAATTAAGGAGCAAAAACAGGATTTAGTTTTACAGAAGGCTACAGAATTAGGAGTAGATACTATTGTTCCAATTAACATGGAAAGATGTGTTGTTAAGTTAGATGATAAGAAGTTTTTAAAGAAAAAAGAAAGATGGCAAAGTATTTGTAAAGAAGCAAGTGAGCAGTCTAAGAGAAATACTATTCCTAAGATTTTAGATATTAAGAATATTGATGAATTAGGTAGTATCGATTGTGATAATAAAATAGTACTTAGTACAAAGAAAAATAAAAAATTATTAAATAACTATTTACAAAATAAGTTATCTTGTGCTAAAATGTTTATAGTAGTGGGACCTGAGGGTGGCATAACAGATAAGGAAGAAGAATACTTAAATGAAATAGGTTTTGAGAGTATTTCTTTGGGTAGTAGGATTATGCGTGCAGAAACGGCTTCTATATATATTACAAGTATTATTAATTATTTGTTTATGAGGTGAGCAAATGAAACAAATTGAATATTTTTTAGATTTTTATAAGAGTTTAAATACTCCGGGAATGGTTTTATTTTGGTTAATTGTAGTTTTATTTTTCTTCTTATTCTTTTCTTTAATCGCGGTTTTGCTTAAAAATCAAGAACTTAGAAAAATAATTATAAAAATGCGTACTGAAGAGAAGAAAAATAAGGTAGAAGATAAAACAAATTTTAAGGATAATGTTAGAAGTTTGAGTATTAAAAAAGAAGATTATGAAAAGATTAAAGAAGAAGATTTAAAAGAGAATGCTGTAATTTTAAATAATGAGGATATTGATGATGGTATTAATGATGAAGTTATAGAAGAAAATGATGATGTTAAAGAAAATATCGAAGAACAAAAACTAGAACCTATTGAGGTAGTGGAAAATATAGAAGAAGAAATAGTTATGCCTAAATATGAGAAGGAAGAAATAGAGGAAAATAGTTTTGTTGAAGAGATAAAAAGACAAGTGGATGAAGAAATAGATGATGGTCCAATTGCATTAACTGATTTTGAAAATTCTCAAGAGGAAGATGCTATTATTAGTTATGAAGAATTACTTAGAAATGCTAAGATGGCTGAAACTAGAGAAAATAGATATGATATAGATATTGATGATGATAATGATTTTTTAAAGGAATTAAAGTCATTTAGAAGTAATTTATAATGAGTTAATAAATAATAGTTTATTAACTTTTAATTTAAGGAGGAAATATGAAAAAAGAAAATAAGGTAAGAGATATAATTTTAGCAACATTAGTATTGATTTTATGTTTTATTATAGGCTTTTTTATTGGTAAATTTTTATATGAAAAATATGCTGAAAGTAAAAATTTAGAAATTAAAGATATTAATTATTTAATGTAAGTATAAAATATTATTTATCATTCATAATAAACTTAGAAAGGGTGATATTATGAATGAAAACAATGAATTACTTACTTATATTTATCAAGTAGCATCGATGGGAGTAAAGTCTACTACTACGTTAATTAATACTATTAAGAATACTAATAATAAGATTAAAAAAATAGTAGAAGATGAATTAAAAGAATATGAGAGTTTTTTGAAGGAAAGTAAGAGACTTTTAAAGAAAAATAAGATAGCACCTAAAGATAAGGGTTTTATGGTTGAATTGATGTCTAAAATGGGTATTAAGATGGAAATGTTAAAAGATAATAGTGATCCTTCTATTGCAGAGATGTTAATTCAAGGATTTACTATGGGAGTAGTAGAAATGGAACATAAGATAGATAGGTATAAGGAAAATGCTGATAGGAGTATTATTAAATTAGCTAAGCGTTTGCTTAAGTATCAGCAAGAAAGTATTGAGATATTAAAACCTTATTTATAAGGAGGAAATATGAAAGCATTGGTAACTGGAGCATCTTCAGGAATTGGAAAAGATATGGCTCTGTATTTATCTAATTTAGGATATGATTTATACTTAGTTTCGAGAGATTATGAGAAAATAGAAGTATTATTTAAGGATGTTAAAACTAAAGTAACTAATATATGTTTAGATTTAGGTGATAAAGATAATTGTTATAAGTTATATGAGATGTTAAAGAATGAAAATATTGATATATTAGTTAATAATGCTGGTTTTGGAGATGCTGGCAAGTTTGTAGAAACATCTTTGGATAAGGAACTTAATATGATAGATGTTAATGTACGTGCTTATCATATTTTAACTAAATTATTTTTAATAGATTTTGTTAAAAGAAATCATGGTCGTATTTTGAATGTAGCTTCGATGGCGGGCTTTATGCCAGGTCCTTATATGGCTACTTATTATGCCACGAAAAGTTATGTTTTAAATTTAACTTTAGCTATTTATGAAGAACTAAAACAAATGAATTCAAATGTTAAAATATCAGTTTTGTGTCCTGGACCAGTTAAGACTAATTTTAATAAGATTGCAAATGTTAAATTTAGTATTGGTTCACTTAGGAGTAATAAGGTAGCAAAGTATGCTATAGATAATATGTTTTTAGATAAGTTAATTATTGTTCCTAGTAGATTAATGAAGTTAAATAAGATTTTAGTAAAGTTATTACCAATAAATTTTGTTATGTTCTTAAATTCTAAAATACAAAAAAGAAAAATATATTAAGAAACTTTAATAGGTTTTTTTTTATAAGAATGTTAAAAAATGTATAAAAGAAAACGTTGAGAATAATAGTTAAAAGAAAATAATTGATATTGAATAAGAAGAATGTAATTGAAAAATTAAAACAGTGGTAGCAAAAAAAAAGAAAAAATAACTTGTAAATATAACTTATTTTTGTTATACTTATTTTAATAATACAAAAAGAATAGAGGTTATGAAATGAAGAAATATTTAATGTTATTAGTACTTGTTTTATTAACTGGATGTGGTCGTGATAATAATAAACTTATTATGGTAACTGAAGCTGGTTTTGCTCCTTATGAATATTATGAGAATGGTGATATTGTTGGGGTGGATGTAGAGATAGCCAAGGAAATAGCTAAGTCGATGGGTAAGGAATTAGTTATTAAAGATATTTATTTTGATTCTATTTTAAATGAGATAAAAAGTGGTAAAGCAGATATTGCACTTGCGGGTATTTCTGTTAATGAAGAGAGAAAAAAAGAGGTTGATTTTAGTATGAATTATATTACTTCAAAGCAAGTTGTTATTGTTTTGAAGGGTAGTAATATTACTAATATAGATAATATTTATAATAAAAAAGTTGCAGTTCAACTTGGTAGTGTTGCTGATACTTATTTTACTGATAAACACAAGAGTACTGAACTTCTAAGACAAAAGAAATATTTAACTATGGTTGAAGATTTGAAGGGTAATAAGGTTGATGCTATTGTTATGGATGAATTGCCTGCTAAAGAGATAGTTAAGAAGAATACTAATCTTACTATTTTAGATGGTTATGTTTTTGAAGATACTTATGGTATTGCGATAAAGAAAGGTAATACTGAATTATTAGATAAAGTAAATGAAGTATTAAATAATTTAATTAATGAGGGTAAAATTGATGAATATGTAATTAAATATACAAAGTAGGTGATTTGTTTGAAATCTTTATATAATTTTTTTAATGGGGTATTTGAAAACTTATACTATTCATTAATATATGAAAATAGGTATTTATATATATTAGAAGGATTAGGAAATACAATAATTATGGCTCTTTTTGCAACAATAATTGGTGTTTTATTAGGTACTATTATTGCTTTAATAATAAATGCTAATATTCATACGGGTAAGTTTAAAATTTTAAGAAGAATATGTGATTTTTATGTTTTAGTTATAAGAGGAACGCCTGTTTTGTTACAATTAATGATAATATATTATGTTATTTTTAAAAGTGTTAATATCAATATTATTTTAGTAGGTATTATTGCTTTTGGTTTAAATTCATCAGCATATGTATCTGAGATAATTAAATCGGGTATTATATCTATTGATAAAGGACAGTTTGAAGCCTCTAATATACTTGGATTAAACTATATTCAAACTATGTATTATGTGGTATTGCCTCAAGCGATTAGGAATATATTACCCGCTTTAGGTAATGAGTTTATTACTTTATTAAAAGAAACTTCTGTTGCAGGTTATATTGGTATTTGTGAATTAACTAAAGCTTCAGATATTATTGCTTCTCGTACTTATGATTATTTTTTCCCTCTTATTATTATTGCTATTATTTACTTTACAATGACTTATTTCTTATCTAAGTTAATTAATGTTATGGAAAGGAAGTTAAATAATGTTAGAAGTTAGAAATTTAGTTAAAAGTTATAATAAAAATATAGTTTTAAATGATATATCGTTTACTGTTAATAAGGGTGAAGTTATAGGTATTATAGGAGAATCAGGATGTGGTAAAAGTACACTTCTTAGATGCATTAGTAGATTAGAGAGAATTAATTCAGGTGTAATTTTGTTTGATAATATTAAGATTGATGCAATTAAGAATTATTATGAAAAAGTAGGCATGGTATTTCAGCAATTTAATTTATTTAATAATTTAAGTGTTTTAGATAATATTATTTTAGCACCAGTAAAGTTAAAAATACTTAATATTAATGAGGCTAAAAAGAGAGCTAGACAGTTACTTAAAGATATGAATATTTTAGATAAAGAGAATGAATTTCCTAGTAATTTATCGGGTGGTGAGAAGCAAAGAGTGGCTATAGCTAGAACTTTAATAATGAATCCTAAGCTTATTCTTTTTGATGAACCTACTAGTAGTTTAGATCCTAAAATGACTAATGAGGTATTAGAACTTATAAAAAAATTAAAGGAATTACATATGACTATTATTTTAGTAAGTCATGAACTTAGTTTTGTAAAAGAGATAGTAGATCGTATTATATTTATAGAAAATGGTAAAATAGAAGTTGATACTAAGGCACCATTTGATTTTAAAAATCATAAAAACAAAAAACTTGATGATTTTCTTACAAACGAGTTAACAAATTAAAGAAAGTATGTTACAATATATATAATAGAAAGTAGGTGATAAGATGATTCATGTTACAAGTGAAATCAAACCTTTAAAAGAAGTTCTAGTCCATAGACCGGGAAAGGAATTACTTAACTTGACACCAGATACTTTAGGTAGATTACTTTTTGATGATATTCCATATCTTAAAGAAGCTCAAGCAGAACATGATGAGTTTGTACAGATACTTAGAGATAATGATATTAAAGTATTTTATCTTGAAGATTTAATGGCTGAAACATTAGAGTTAAATCCTCAACTAAAACCTAGTTTTATAAGACAATTTATATATGAAGCAGGTGTTAGGACACCAATGTATAAAGATTTAATGTTTGAATATTTAAATAGTTATACTGATATGAAAGAGTTAGTTTTAAAGACAATGGAAGGAATTCAAGTAAGTGAATTATCTAGAACTAAGAAAGATATTGAAAATTCTTTAGTAGATTTAGTTAGTGAAGAGGGAGAGTTTTTAGCCGATCCAATACCCAATTTATATTTTACAAGAGATCCTTTTGCTTCAATAGGAGATGGAATATCTTTAAATAAGATGTATTCTGCTACTAGAAATAGAGAAACTATTTATGCTGAATATATTTTTAACTATCATCCAAAATATATGGATAAAGTTACTAAGTATTATGATAGGACTAATCCATTTAGTATTGAAGGTGGAGATATTTTGAATTTAAATGAGCATGTTTTAGCAGTAGGTATTTCGCAAAGAACGAGTGCGGAAGCAATAGATATGCTTGCTAAGAATTTATTTAGGGATAAAAATGTTAAGATAGATACGGTGCTTGCTTTTAAGATTCCAGAATGTCGTGCTTTTATGCATTTAGACACAGTATTTACCCAAATAGATTATGATAAATTTACATATCATCCTGGTATCATGAATACTTTAGAAGTATTTGAAATAACTAAGGGTGAAAATGAAGAAGAAGTAAAAGTTAGAAAAAGAAAAGGTAGTTTAGAGAAAATATTAGAAGAATATTTAAATAAAGAAATTACCTTAATTCCATGTGCTGGTGGTGATAAAATAGCAAGCGAACGTGAACAATGGAATGATGGTACTAATACATTATGTATTGCTCCGGGAGTAGTAGTAGTATACAATAGAAATAATATTACTAATGAAATTTTAAGAGAACATGGAATAAAGGTATATGAAATGCAAAGTGCTGAACTATCACGTGGTAGAGGTGGTCCAAGATGTATGAGTATGCCACTTATAAGGGAGGATTAGGAATGAATTTATATGGTAGAGATTTTCTTAAATTATTAGATTATAAAGAAGAAGAAATAAGATATTTATTAGATTTAGCTAAAGAGTTTAAAAAGAAAAAACAAAATGGTGAGAATCATGAGTATTTAAAAGGTAAGAATATTGCTCTTATCTTTGAAAAAGATTCAACTAGGACAAGGTGTTCCTTTGAAGTAGCAGGTTATGATCTTGGTATGCATGTTACATACTTAGGGCCTACTGGTAGTCAAATGGGAAAAAAAGAGTCTATCGCAGATACGGCAAGGGTATTATCAAGAATATATGATGGTATTGAGTATCGCGGATTTGCTCAAGAAATAGTTGAGGATTTAGCTAAGTATTCTAGTGTTCCTGTATGGAATGGACTTACTAATGAATTTCATCCAACTCAAATGCTTGCGGATGTTATGACAATTGAAGAAGTATTTGGACATTTAAAAGGTATTAATATGGTATTTATGGGAGATGCTAGAAATAATGTTGGTAATTCTTTAATGGTAGTAAGTGCCAAAATGGGTATTAATTTTACTGTATGCGCTCCACAGTCTTTGTGGCCTTCTCAGGAATTAATCAATATTTGTAAGGAAATTGCTTTAAAAAATGGTAGTACTATTAATTTAACAGAAGATGTTATGAAAGGTACTAAGAATGCCAATGTAATATACACCGATGTATGGGTATCAATGGGAGAACCTGATGAGGTATGGAATGAGAGAATTAATTTATTAAAACCATATCAAGTAAATAAAACAGTTATGAATAATGCAAATCCAAACGCTATTTTCTTGCATTGTTTACCATCTTTCCATGACCTAAATACTAAAATAGGTAAAGATATATATGAGAAATTTGGTTTACCTGAAATGGAAGTAAGTAATGAAGTATTTGAGAGTAATCAGTCTAAAGTATTTGAAGAAGCAGAGAATAGAATGCATACTATTAAAGCCGTGATATATGCCACCATGAAGGATAATCATGAGTAAAATTGTTATTGCTTTAGGGGGTAATGCTTTAGGTAAGACTCCTAGTGAACAATTAAGATTAGTGAAACAAACGGCTTTAAATATAGTAGATATTATTAAAGAAGGACATACTGTTGTTATTGCTCATGGTAATGGACCTCAGGTAGGAATCATTAACTTAGCATTTGAAAATGCCTCAAAGAATGATTCTACTATACCTTCTATGCCTTTTGCAGAGTGTGGGGCAATGAGTCAAGGGTATATAGGTTATCATCTACAACAAGCAATAACTAATTGTCTAAGGGAAAATAATATCAAAAAAGATTGTGCAACAATCATTACTCAAGTTTTAGTGGATGAAAAAGACGAAGCATTTAATCATCCAACTAAGCCTGTAGGAATGTTTTATACCAAGGAAGAAGCTCTTAGTTTAGAAGTTTCTACTGGTTATAAATTTGTTGAGGATGCTTCTCGTGGTTATAGGAGAGTGGTACCTTCGCCTAAGCCAAAAAGCATTCTAGAATTAAATGTTATCAAGAATATGCTTGATGCTGGTAACATTGTTATCACTGTTGGTGGGGGAGGTATTCCAGTAATCTTAAATAATGAGCTAAAAGGAATAGATGCTGTTATTGATAAAGACTATGCTAGTTCTGCTTTAGCAAGAGAACTTGATGCTGATATCTTACTAATATTAACCGCGGTAGATAAGGTTTATCTAAACTATAAGAAAGATAATGAAATAGGATTAGATGAAATACATACTAAAGAAATAGATACTTATATTAAAGATAGACAGTTTGCGGAGGGTAGTATGTTGCCTAAAATACTTGCTTGTGTAGACTTTGTAAATAATAGTGATAACAAACTTGCAATAATAACATCTTTAGATAAAGCTCTTGAGGCTTTAAAAGGTAAAACAGGTACCAGAATAAAAAAATAGGAGGAATTTAAAATGGCAAGGACAAAAAAGAAAAAGTTTGTTTTAACATCATTTTCAATAATATTTATAATTATAGTATTATTGGGAATTATTTCTCATTTACTACCAAAAGCTAGTTTTGTTGGTGAAGATATAGTAAATGGTAGTGGGGTTGTTGGTGCAAAAATATCAGATATTTTATCTGCCCCAATACTAGGATTCCAAGATGCTGCCGATGTGAGCGTATTTATCTTAGTATTAGGTGGACTTTTAGCAATAGTTACTAAAACAGGTGCTTTAGAAACTGGTATAAAAGTTTTAGTTAAGAAATTGAAAGGAAGAGAACTTATTTTAATTCCAATACTAATGTTGATTTTTTCAATAGGTGGAACAACATATGGAATGATGGAAGAAACCGTAGCATTTTATGGATTACTTTCGTTCACTATGGTAGCAGCTGGAATGGATACTATTGTAGCATCGGCTACGGTATTGCTTGGAGCTGGTGTTGGTGTTCTTGGTTCGACCATCAATCCATTTGCAGTAGGGGCTGCAATTAGTGCACTACCGGAAGGAATCCAAGTGAATCAAGGTATTACTATTGGTTTAGGTGTTGCTTTGTGGATAGTATCTTATATTATTGCAGTACTATTTGTGCTTAGTTATGCTAAGAAAGTAAAGGCTGATAAAGGTTCAACATTCTTATCATTACAAGAACAAAAAGCTATGCAACAAGCATATGCTAAAGATGATTATTTAAATGATGATGCTAAACTTACTACTAGACAAAAAATAGTATTATGGTTATTTGGTTTAACATTTGTAGTTATGATTATAGGTTTTATTCCTTGGGTAGATTTTGGCATAATACCTGCTGATGTAGCAGACGCTGGAACACATTTCTCTGCAATATTAACTGGAAATTGCTTTGGTTATTGGTATTTCTTAGACGGTGCAGTATGGTTCTTTGTTATGGCTATTATTATTGGTATAGTTGGAAAATTAAAGGAACATGAACTTGTTGATGCATTTATTTCTGGTGCTTCAGATATCCTAAGTGTTGTTCTAATTATTGCTGTTGCACGTGGAGCTTCTGTACTTATGAAAACAACGCATTTAGATAATTATATTATTTATAATGCGGCTGAGGCATTAAAGGGAACACCTGCTGGAATATTTGCTCCACTTAATTATTTGTTACATGTAGGTTTGTCATTCTTAGTACCATCTTCATCTGGACTTGCTTCATTGTCAACACCAATTATGGGACCACTTGCTTATCAATTAGGCTTTAGTGTTGAAACAAATATTATGATTTTAGTAGCGGCGAATGGTTTAGTTAACTTAATTACTCCAACATGCGGGGCTATAATGGGTGGACTAGCACTTGCCCGTGTTGATTATTCAACGTGGTTTAAATGGTCAATTAAAGTAGTATTAACGATAGCTTTAGCTTCGATGGTTATCTTAACGTTAGCAATGGTGGCTTTATAAATTAAAAGGATTCTTTGTAATAGTGTGGGTGAATAAAAATTCACTATGTCAAAGTAACTATTCTAAGAAGTTGAGATTATAAAATTTCAATTTCTTTTTCTTTTAGATTATCTTTTTTCAAAAAGGTATTGTCAAACA
This sequence comes from uncultured Clostridium sp., assembly GCA_905199855.1. Taxonomy (GTDB): domain Bacteria; phylum Bacillota_I; class Bacilli_A; order RF39; family UBA660; genus CAG-762. The sequence goes on along the minus strand of CAJKHY010000002.1, from coordinate 50,630 downwards.
AAAATAAATATGATATATTTATATTAGAAAAATAAGGAGGACAACTTATATGAAAGAAAAGAGATATGTGATAACTGCAGTTCTTGGTGCTATTATGGTTGTATTTGGTATTACTGCTTTAATTTTAAAAAATACTTATGCTGCTGATGTATATTCAGTAACATTTGATGCAACAGGTGGTACTTTTACAGGTTCTCATTATGGACAAGAAAAGGTAATAGTTAGAGTTATGGAAGGTTTAACTGCGACTGACCAAAAACCTGAAGATCCAGTTAGAAGTGATGCTGAGTTTTTATATTGGATGTTGAACAATGTAAGATATGATTTTAGTACTCCAGTAGATAGTGATATTGTTTTATGTGCAAAATGGTCTTGTGAAAACTGCGAAGTACCTGATGAACCAACACCAACTATCCCAGATAATCCTAAGACAGCAGATTTACCAATTTCAATAATCATGTCAATTGGTTTATGTGCATTCGGTCTATCATTATTTCAATATAAATTGCTTAAAATGACAAAGTAAAACTAATAAGTAAAAATTCTTATTAGTTTTTTTCTATGTAGATTTCATTAATATTGTTAATGGTAATATCTTTATTATTTTTAATTTTATCAATAATATTATTGTCGCTGGTTTTAAAACTATATTTTATTTTATCATGATATTTTTTATCATAAATATTTTCTTCTTTTAATAGATAATCAATATTTTTTAAGTTATCATAACCGAATGTAATTGTGATATCAAAACCTTTTATTAATTTTTTTAAATTACATAGTTTGACTACATTTGAGGCACCTTTTGAATATGCTCTAAGAAGACCTCCTGCTCCTAGTTTAATGCCACCAAAGTATCTAACTACTATAATTATAGTATAGTTTAAGTTATTTTTATTTATTACTTCTAAGATAGGTAATCCGGCTGTTCCAGTAGGCTCATTATCGTCATTTGTTTTTATTAAATTATCTATTTTGTAAGCATAACAAATATGGGTAGCATCTTTATATTTATTTTTAATATCATTTATTATTATTTCAATATCGTTTAAACTGTTAACTTTATAAATATAAGATATAAATTTAGAATTTTTAATTATCATTTCATATATATTTTCTTTATCAATTACAAACATGAGATTCACCTAAGAACATTATAATATAATCGTTGTACTAATTCAAGATAAAAAATAATCTTCATAAATATGACTTTACTTCATATATTTAAATGTAGAAAGGATGAAGAAATTATGGAAACATTAAAAGTATCTAGTAAGTCAAACCCTAATAGTGTTGCCGGGGCTCTTGCTAATGTATTTAGAGAAAAAGGAAGTGTTGAGATTCAGGCTATTGGTGCTGGAGCATTGAACCAAGCTATTAAAGGGATTGCAATTGCTAGAGGTTTCGTGGCTCCATCTGGAAAAAATTTAGTTTGTATTCCGGCTTTTACAGATATTGTAATCGATGGAGACGAACGTACGGCAATTAAGTTAATTGTAGAAGCTAAATAGCTTCTTTTATTTTTCTTGTTACTTTTGGTATAGTTGGACTACCTCTTTTTCGTTCAACTATATTATAAATAATTTTTTTATATTTTTTTATTCAATCATTTAATGTTCTAGTGATTAATAGTCTTATATCCAATGATATTAGTTAGAAAATAAATTAAAAAGTTAGAAACGAATAGTTATATAGTAGGTTTTGATAGTTCTAATAATATATATAATATTTCTAATGTTATGATAAGTAGTGATTTTTATCCACCAACACTATTTACAATACAAGCTAAAAAACGAGTAAACTAGCTTTTTTTGTAGTGTACATTAAAAAAAATTATAAATATATTTGGATTTTTATAATTATTATAGTATAATATACTAAAGGAGGAATAATATATGTCTAAAATAGACAAAAATAAGAAAAAAATTATTGCTATTATATCTGGTATTATATTAATTGCTATAATTGTTTTCTTACTATGGTTTCTCAATCGAAAGTTTGATGTCACTTTTGATTTGAATAATGGTACCAAAGATGAAATTATTAAAGTTAAATATCATCAAACCATTAACAAAAAAGATATCAAAGATCAAGAAGATCTAGGAGAATTATTTATTGCTTGGTATGAAGTAGTTGGTGTTAAAGAAAAAGAAGATGTTTTAGCGGACAAACCATTTGACTTTAATACTAAAATTGATAAGGATATCAAACTAAAAGCTCTTTATAAAGGAAAAGTTGAAACAATTACTATTACTTTTGACTCTAAAGGTGGTAGTACTGTCGACTCTATTACTATTAATAAAGGTGCTGAACTTATCCTTCCAAAAGATCCTACATATGCTGGTTATACTTTTAAAGGATGGTATGATATAAATGAAACTCCAATACATAATAATGTTCTTCTAGAAGAAGACACTACTTTATATGCTAAGTGGGAAAAAATACCTGAGCCTAAACCTGAACCTAAAAAAGAAGAAAAAATATCTTTATCCTTAAGTAGAGATACTCTTCATGTTAATGGTATTAAAACAGCTACCGCTACTGCGACAGTAGAAAATTCTAGTGGGAAAGTTACTTTTTCATTAAGTGATACTAACTGTATGACTATTAATGAAAATACCGGTGCTATTAACGTTGTTTCTAATCCTAAAAATTGTTCTAATGGAGCTACTATTACGGTAACTGCTAAAACACCTGGTGGAAAAAGTGCTACCGCTACCATTTATTATGAAAAAGATTTAGCCTTAACTTACGACAATATAACTTACACTCAAGATGATAAAACAAGTGGTAAATCTTCAACCTTCACTGTTAATGCAAATCAAAATGTTAGTTGGGATATAGATGCTGCAGTAAAGCCATCATATCGTTACACTTATAAAGATTACAAAAATGAAACAGCTACATCTGTAACTGGTGGATATACTATTGACAGTATCGTAGAATCAACTGGTGCTATTATCAAAATACCAACTGATGTCAAAGTAACCGCTACTACTAAAGCTGAACAAAAAATATCTTTAATAATAAATCAGTATATAGCATAAAAATTAAAGGATGATACAGATGAAGAAAAAAATTATCTATAATATTAGTGATTATCTGGATGTTTATATTCTTTATCATGACATCCTTTAGAAAACTAGCCACTTTACTGTGTTTCTAATCTTATGAAAATGGAGAAAGACAAAAGGTATTATTTATCTTTGAAAGAGTTGTATCTTCTTTTTAAGAATAACGAGAGTTTTGTAGCTCCATCTGGTAAGAATTTAGTATGTATTCATGCTTTTACAGATATTGTAATGGATGGGGATGAATGCACGGCAATCAAGTTAATTGTAGAAGCTAAATAGCTTCTTTTAATTTTTCTCTTTTTTTTTCTTAAAAATTATTGTATAATGGTAAAGAAATGAGGGAGATACTATGTTTGTTGATGAGGTAAATATCTTAGTTAATGCTGGTAATGGAGGCGATGGCTGTATGGCATTTCGTCGTGAAAAGTTTGTACCAATGGGTGGTCCTTATGGTGGTTCGGGTGGTAAGGGAGGCGACGTTATATTTAAAGCTGATTCTGGATTAAAAACTTTAATTGATTTAAAGTATCAAAAACATATTAAGGGTTTAAATGGTTTAAATGGTGAAGGTAAAAATAAGAACGGAAAATCAGCAGATGATGTTATCATTAAAGTGCCAATTGGGACTACTATTAAGGATAATAATACAGGATTAATTTTAGCAGATTTAAAGAAAAATGGTGAAGAAGTAATTGTTGCTTATGGTGGTAGAGGTGGAAGAGGTAATGTTAGTCTTTCTACTAAGAGTAATCCTTGTCCATCTTTTTGTGAACGTGGCGAACCAGGGGAAGCAAGAAATATTAATGCTACTTTAAGAATGATCGCTGATGTGGGGTTAGTAGGATTACCTAGTGTTGGGAAGTCTACTATTTTATCTCAAATAAGTGCGGCTAATCCTAAAATAGCAAGTTATCATTTTACTACTTTATCTCCTAATTTAGGAGTTGTTAAGACAAAGAATGAAAAAACTTTTGTTGTCGCGGATTTACCTGGTTTAATTGAGGGAGCCTCAAATGGTTTAGGATTAGGGCATAAATTTTTAAAACATGTTGAACGTACTAAAATAATAGCACATGTAATAGATATTTCTGGAAGTGAAGGTAGAGATCCATATGATGATTATTTAGTTATAAATAAAGAGTTACAAGAATTTAATCCTAAGTTATTAGAAAAACCTAGAATTATTATTGCTAATAAGATGGATTTACCTAATTCTAAGGAGAATTTAGAAAGATTAAAGAAAGAAATTGATGATATTAAAATATTTGAAATTGAGGCTATTTCTAACAAGGGATTAGAAGAAGTAATTAATTATCTTGGAGAGATGACTAGTGAAATAGAGGAACAGGAATTATTTGAGGATAATAACTACGAAACTCATGTTTTATATAAATTTAAGGAAGAATTACCATTTACTATTACAAAGGAAAAAGATATATGGGTAATTAAAGGAGATAGAGTAGAAAAATTACTCAAAATGACTAATTTTAATGGTGAAGAAGCTTATGTTCAGTTTGCTAAGAAGTTAAGGCATATGGGCATCGATGATGAATTAGAACGTTTAGGAGTTAAAGAAGGAGATATTGTTAGAATTCTTGATTATGAATTTGAATATACAAAGTAAAAAGATATTAGTTTAAACTAATATCTTGTTTTTATATTTCTCTCATATTTTCAGCATTGTAGAAAGGATTTTTTTTGTTTATTTTATCATAAAACAAAATTCCATCTAAATGATCATACTCATGTTGAAAAGCAATTGATAGTTCTTCTCTTGCTCTAATTCTAATTTTATTACCATCTAAATCGTAACCTTCCATAGTAATTCTAGCATATCTTGGAACAATGCCCTCGACATCACGATTTACGCTTAAGCATCCTTCACCACCTCCAACATAAACAAGTTCCATTGAATGGCTAACTAAAGTGGGATTAATCATTACATAATCTTTAAACTTATTAGGTTCTTCTTCATGACAAATAACAAAAAATCTTTTGTTAATGCCTACTTGAGGAGCAGCAAGTCCCATACCAGGTCTTAAATCGTATTTTTTAGCAATATCTTCAATTTGACTTTCTTTTAAATGCTTAAGCATTTCTTTTATCATTTTTTTATCATCTTTAGATAAGGGAAAAACAACATCAACATTCTTTTGTCTTACTCTTTTATCGCTTTCATCTAATATCATACCTTTTTTTAACATAATACCACCTCTTTTTTCTCTAGTATTTTAGCACATAAGTTACTAAAAATAAAGTTAAAATTACTTAAAATTTAAATTCGGGTACTTTTTTTAATATTTTTTCTATTTTTTCATAATATTTCTTGGTAGGTGGAGCATTGCTAGATATAAGTTCTAAAAAAACATCATTTAATTCATTGTAAATATTAGGATATAATCGTTCTAATAAATTTAAATATCTATGCGAACTTTTAGTTAAAATAGCAAAATTATTAATTGTAGTTTTTCCACCATCACATGATTTTATAATATGGTGAAAAGAATAGGGGTTTTTCTTAGTAATTTTAAATCCCATCCAGTCTTTTTCATAACAGCAATAAATCTTTACTGATTTTTCTCTTATTCCCATAAAACACCACCTAAAATTAAACAACTGATAATATTATAATAGCATAGATAATGAAAAAAGGGAAATATTTTTCCCTTTAAATGGTGATTATTTAATTTATTTGTCTTATGCAGCGATTCTAGCACCGATAATTATGACAAGTAAAATAAATAATACAAGTATTATAGCGGCACCTTGGCCATATCCATATCCATAGTTAGGATAACCGTATCCATAAGCTGGGGCACCACCACATGTGTTGCATCCACATCCGGTTCCACCACTGTATCCACCATAGTAATACATAAAATTACCTCCTTTGTATCTAATATAGTTTATTAAACAAATTTTTTTTTGCCATTACTTTTATCCATTTTATTTACTTTTTTCTAATTATTTTGTATAATTAATTCAGGAGTTGAGACTATGTTGAAGGTAGAAAATGTAACTAAATATTATGGTGATTTAAAAGCAGTAGACGATTTATCATTTGAGGTAGAAGATGGATGCATTTTTGGTTTACTAGGATTAAATGGGGCAGGTAAAACGACAACTTTTCGAATGATTATGGGTCTTATTGATGATTATACTGGTAATATTACATTAGATGGTAAAAAAATAGATTATTCTATGACTGATAAGATAGGATTTTTAACCGAAGAAAGAAGTTTACTTACTAAGATGACTGTTATTGAACAGGTTAAGTTTTATGCTATTTTAAAGAATATGAAGGAAGAAGATATTGTTAAGAAGTTAGATTATTATTTAGATAAGTTTGGTATTAGTGAATATAAATATAAGAAAATAAAAGAATTATCTAAAGGTAATCAACAAAAAATACAATTTATTACTTCGATTATTCATGAACCAAAGTTACTTATTTTAGATGAACCATTTTCGGGATTAGATCCTATTAATGTTGAACTATTTAAAAAAGAAATACTTGAGTTAAAAGAAAAAGGTACTAGTATTATATTTTCATCACATAGAATGGAACATGTTGAACTTTTTTGTGAGAAATTAGTAATTTTAGTAAAAGGTAAAACTGTTTTGAAAGGGTATTTAGAAAATATTAAAAAGGAATATAAAAAGAAAGATGTATATATAATAGGAAGTGTTTCTAAAGAAGATTTAGGGAAGATAGAAGGCGTAGTAAAAGTAAGAAAAGAAAATAATAATTATATTGTTACAATCAGTGATGAGAAATATATTGCTAAGTTATTTAATTATATTAAGAAATGTGATAATATTACTAAATTTAGTGTTGAAGAACCTAGTTTAAATGAGATCTTTATTGAGAAGGTAGGTAATGCATATGACAAATAAGTTAAAATATTTAACTAAGATAAGTTTAGATAAGAAGATTAAAACCAAATGGTTCTTAATTGCTAATATTATTCTTTTAGTTATTATCGCAGGTATTATTAATATAGATTCTATAATTAAGTTTTTTGGGGGAGATTTTGATAAAAAGACAGAGATAGTAGTTATTGATAATGCTTCTTGTTATGATGAGTTTGTTAAGACTTTTGATAGTACTAGGGATTATTTGGATACTTTGAAGGATGCTGAGATAACTAAGTATGATAAGGATAAAGAAAGTTTATATGAGGATATTAAGAAGAAAGATAAGATACTTTTAGTCATTAATGAAGATAGTACTAATTTTATTAATGTGGAAATGATTACTAAAAGTAATATTGATAATACGACGTATCAGGTTATCACTACTATTTTAAATAGTATAAAGAAAGATAAGGCCTTATCTTATTATGGGGTATCAAATGAGATTCTTGATCATATTTCATCTTATGTTGATGTAAAGAGAACTAAGTTAGATGATGAAGAGAATGTTGATGAGATGATGGAACTTGTTATGAGTACGATATTTCCTATAGTGATATTACCATTCTTTACTTTAACGATGTTTTTAGTTCAAATGATAGGGGCTGAAATTAATGAGGAGAAGACTACTAGAGGAATGGAGATAATTATTTCTAATGTTTCACCCAAGACACATTTTCTATCTAAAATTATATCAGGTAATGTTTTTGTTTTGTTACAGGGTTTACTTTTAGTAGTATATTTATTAATTGGTATATTTATTAGATATATATCTACTGGAGTGTTAATTAATGGAGGTAATATATTATCAGGTGGAGTAGGTAGTTATGTAAATAAGATAACATCTTCTTTGGAATTAACTGGGGTTTTAGATAAAATGCAAATAATTATACCTATTACTTTAATATTGATGGTAGTTACATTTATTGCTTATTCATTAGTTGCTGGTATACTTGCTTCAATGACTACTAATATGGAAGATTATCAACAGGTACAGACTCCAATTATGATTATTTCGTTTATTTCATATTATCTTAGTGTGGCCGCGGCAATGTTTAAGGGAAGTATATTTATTAAGGTGTTATCTTTTATACCATTCTTTTCGGCTTTACTTGCACCATCTTTATTAGTATTAGGACAGATTACCATTGTAGAAGCTATTATTTCAATATTATTAACGGTAGGATTAATATTTATTCTAGTTAAATATGGTTTAAGAATATATAAGGTTGGAATATTAAATTATTCAGGGTCTCATTTATGGAAAAAAATGTTTAAGGCGTTTAAGTCTTAAATTCCTTATGCAAGGATGGCGGAATCGGTAGACGCATACGTTTGAGGGGCGTATAGGTTATTCCTGTGGGGGTTCAAGTCCCCTTCCTTGCACCAGTTTGATACTAAACTCGAACTGTCTTTTAGTTCGAGTTTATTTTTGTTTGCTATGCTATTATTGGTAGAAAATAGGTGTTTAAATTCTAGATTAATATTTATAGTATGAGAGAAAGTTGATTGACACAGAAAAAATACATTTGTTTGCAAAAAGTACTTGTTTATTTTAGAAAAATATGCTAAAATATTCAATTGAAAGAGAAGTGGCTTTTTATGAATATTTATAGTTTTATAATAGATAGGTTTGGTTATGAAGTATATTTAAAAGGGAGATATTGTCCACCTAGTTTTATTACACCTTTAGGTATGAATACATTAGAAGATAGATATGTTCATCATTTTAGGGTGAAAGATAGAGATGGTAATTATCACAAGGTAATGGTAACCAATAATGGGCAAAAATTATATGATATGTCTTGTAACTGTGGTAATTCTTACTGTGAGCATTTAGCTTCTGTTTTAGTACAATATGGAAATGCTATTTTAAATTGTGAAATTATAGATGAATTGGAAGTATCTTCAAAAATATTAAATAAATATATCGATAATAAAAGTAACACAATTAAGGAGAAGTTAGATACTGAATTAGAATTTGATTTTATTGGTAATAATATATATGTAAGATTATATATAGGTAATAAGAAGAAATATGTTTTATCTACTGATAGTAAGTTAATAAATTTTATTAATGCTTATTATAGTGGAGATACATATGAATTTGGTAAAGGTTTAACTTATGATAAAAGTAAACATTATTTTGATTCATTAAGTAAGAGAATAATTGAATTTTTAAGTAATTATCGTGGAAGTGAATATTATAGTAATAATTATTGTGCGTTGATTTTGTCTCAGCGGGAATTTGAATCATTATTAGAAATTATTAATGGTATGCCATTTAAGATAAAAAATCATGGTATTACTAATAATTATTATTATAAATTACCTACTAATTATATTTTAGAAGAAGAAGGGGACAATTATATATTAAAATTAGAAGATGTTAATCATTATAATTATTTAACTAAAAATATGAAGAATGTTTATTATAATAATAATTTATATATTTTAAGTTATGAAGATACAGAATTTATTAAGTTACTTCGTGAAAATAGGATTAGTTATTTAACATTTAATAAGAATGATTTAAATGTTTTTGGCAGAGGATTATTTAGTCAAGTTAAAAATAATTTAATATTAGATGAAAACGTTAAGGATATTGAGTTACCAATGACTCCAAAAACAAAATTATATTTTGATATAACAAATAGTAAATTAATATGTGATATAGTATTTAGTTATAAAGAAGATATAAATTATTTTACTAAGGGTAATTTTTTAAGAGATAATGAATACGAAAATAAAGTTGTAAAAGAAATTGAAGGATATGGTTTTAATATAGTAAATAAAAGATTTGTTTTAGAAGATATTGATAAGATGTATGATTTTTTAGATAATGAATTAAATAATTTAACTAAAGAATATGAGATATTTACTAGCAAGAAGATAGATAATACAAAAATATTAAAGAGACTTAGTTCTAATAGTAATTTTAGTATAGGTAAAGATAATATTATGTCTTATAAATTTGATATTGATGGTATTGATACTAGTGAGTTAGATGGTATATTTAAGGCTTTAAAGGCTAAGAAGAGATATTATAAATTAAAGAATAATAATGTAGTATCTTTAAGTGATAATGAAGAGATAAAGGAACTTAATAATTTAATAAGTGATTTAAATATTACAAGAGAGGATATAGAAAATGGCAATGCAATAATACCAAAATATCGTGCTCTATATATAGATAGTTTAAAGAATCATTATAAGAGTGTTAAAACGGATAATTTATTTGATAAATTTATCACTAATTTTAAAAAGTATAAGGATACTTGCTTTAATTTTGATATTGATGATAATAATGTTTTAAGAGATTATCAAAAGGAAGGTATTAAATGGTTATATACTATATATAAATGTGGTTTTGGAGGTATTTTAGCTGATGAGATGGGGTTAGGTAAGAGTTTACAAACTATTACTTTAATTAAACAAATATTAAGGGAAAAGAAAGATGCTAAAATAATTATTATAGTACCAACATCTCTTATGTATAACTGGCAAAAAGAGTTTGAAAAGTTTGCTCCATCTTTAAAATTTGTTGTTGTAGCAGAGAATAAGAATAAAAGAAAAGAAATATTGGAAAATAAGGAAAACTATAATATTTTTATAACTAGTTATGGTTTAATTAGAAATGATAATGATGAATATGAGAAGATAGATTTTGAACTTTGTGTAGTAGATGAGGCTCAAAATATTAAAAATTATTTAGCAGAGATGACTAGAGAGATTAAGAAGATTAATGCAAGTTGTAAAATTGCTCTAACAGGAACTCCTGTAGAAAATAATGTTTGTGAGTTATGGAGTATATTTGATTTTATTATGCCAGGTTATTTAAATAGTATTATTAAATTTAAAGAAAAATATAATATTAAAGATGTTGATGAGGAAGGAATGGAGATTTTAAAGAATCTTAATTATCAAATAAGTCCGTTTATATTAAGAAGAAAGAAAAAAGATGTAATAGAATCGTTACCCGATAAGACAGAGAAGAATATTTATATTGAGTTACCTGATAAACAAAAGAAATTATATTTAAAAGTATTAAAAGATACTAGAAAAGAAATAGATAATATAATAAAAGAAGAAGGATTTGCTAGGGCTAGAATGAAAATATTACAACTACTTATGAAATTAAGGCAGATATGTATAGATCCTAAAGTAATGTATGAGAATTATGATGGAGAGAGAATTAAAATAGAAGAGTTAATTAAGATAGTAAAAGAAAGTATTATTAATGAACATAAGATACTAATATTTAGTAGTTTTAAAAGGGTATTAGATAATGTTAAATATGAGTTTAATAAAATAGGTATTAGTAATTATATGATTGATGGAAGTGTATCTAGTAAAGAGAGAATGAATTTAGTTGAAGCATTTAATTCTAATGATACTAATTGTTTCTTAATTACATTAAAATCAGGTGGGACAGGTTTAAATTTAATTGGTGCTGATACTGTAATACATTTAGATATATGGTGGAATCCTCAAGTGGAAAATCAGGCAACAGACAGAGCTCATAGAATAGGACAAACTAAGAATGTATCTGTATATAAGTTAGTTACTAAAGGTACTATTGAAGAAAGAATTATTGAATTACAGGATAAGAAAAAAATATTAAGTGAAAACTTAATAGAAGGTAAAACTGGTAAAGAAAATATATCTTCATTAACAGAGAAAGATATTAGAAAATTACTTGCTTATAATGATTAATAAGTAATTGCTCAAATGAAAAGGAACATGCAACTTTGAAAGGTTAAATGTCACCATAAGAATGTTAGTATTAAATAATAGTATAAAGCAAGAAAATAAAAGAACAAACAAGAGAGATTAATAAGAAATTAAAAGAATTATCTGAAGATGTTATAAAGAACATTTTGAAAGAACAATAAAAGAAGAATAAGAAAGTAATTTTAATAAGAAAAAGGTAAAGGAATTATAGTTATTCCAGTGGAGTTAACAAAGGAAATTAAGAATTTACTTATTTATATTATGAAGTGAAAAATGAAGATGAAATAAAGAAATTTATAAAAAATGTTATATATGTATTTTGAATATATAATATTTTTTCTTATAAATCGATTTTTTTTTTAATATGTTTATAGTATTATTAAAATGGTGATAGTATGAGGAAAATGAGACTTAAAAATAATAATAAAAAAAGTAAAAAGTTAAGAGTAATAAGGATAATGTTTTTAATAACTATTATATATATTAGTTTTTCATATTCTTTTTATTATTCTTTAAGAAGAAATAAGGATATTAATAATAGTAATTTTATTAAATCTTTAGTAAGAATGGGTAATAGTAATAATTTATATAATAATAAGTTAATTAAAGTAGTTAATTCTACTATTAATTTTATTACACATGTTGATGTTACTAAACCAAGTAGTATTATTACTAGTTATGTAAGTAAAATAAATAATTATGATGGTATTACTTTAGAACATAATGATGATTATAGTAATTTAGAAGAGTTAAAAAAAATAAGTTCATATATTGAGGATCCTTATAAAGTAGATATTAGTAAACCAATAATATATTTATATAATACACATCAATTGGAAAATTATAATAATAAGAATTTAAGTATATATAATATTACTCCAAATGTTTTGATGGCATCTTATATATTAAAAGAGAAATTAAATAAAAATGGGATATCTACTATTGTCGAGGATACTAATTTAAGTGAGTTTTTAAATTTAAATCATTGGAATTATGCTAGTTCATATAAGGCTACTAGGATGTTACTATTAGAAAAAATGAATAAGTATGATAGTTTAAAATATTTTATAGATATTCATAGGGATTCAGTTAATAGGAATAGTACTACAGTAACTATTAATAATAAGAATTATGCTAAAATACTTTTTGTTGTGGGATTAGAACATAAAAACTATGAATATAATTTAGAGGTAACTAATAAATTAAATGATTTAATTAAAGAAACTTATCCTTCATTAACAAAAGGGATATATAAAAAGAGTGGTAAAGGGGTAGATGGTATTTATAATCAAGATGTAGATAAGAACTGTATTTTAATTGAAATAGGAGGAGTTGATAACACGATAGAAGAAGTTTATAATACTTTAGAGGTTTTATCTAATGTTTTAACTAAGTTTGTAGGTGGAGTATGAATAAGAATAAAATAATCAAAGATATTTTTATTATTTTACTTGTTTTATATATATTTATCTTTTTTGCTAGTGAAAGTGGTTATTATGAATATCATGTGAGGAAGAGAACTGTTTTAACTAGTGAGAAGATTAAGGAATTTGAAAATGATGTTAAAAATAATAAGAATTTAGATATAACTGATTATTTAGAGAGTACAGAAAAGAGTTATAAGAATAAACTTACTAATACGTGTTTTAATACTAGTAAAAAGATAAATATTTATTTTAAGAAAGGGGTTGAAGGGGTCTTTAAGATAATAGATAAATTAGTAAGTGATGATAAAGATAATAAATAAAAAAATAATTCATATATTTTATTAAGAGGTGCATTATGCTTAGGAAAATGTCTATTAGGAAAATAATTATTAGTAGTTTAACTTTGTTTGTATTACTTTTAATATATTTAATTCCTTCTAATAAGGAAGAAGAAAAAACTCTTAATATCAATCAAAAATTAGATTATGTTTATACTAATAACTTGGAGGTAATTTATTTATTAGATAGTAATGATTATGTATCTAAGACTAATATAGGGGGTTGTAAATGTGACGATTTAGTAGAAAAAAGTTCTTATTTAATTGAGAGTTTAACTATAGATGGTAAAAAAAGTGATATTATTCCAAATGGATTTAAGAGTGTTATTCCAAGTGGGACTAAGGTATTGAATATATCTTTAGAAAATGAAATATTAAAAATAGATTTTTCAAAGGAAATTTTAGATGTTAATAAAAAATATGAGGAAAAGATGATAGAATCACTTACTTATACTTTAACTAGTATAGATGGTATAAATGGGTTAATTATTTATGTAGAGGGTAAACCATTAACTAAGTTACCTAATAGTAAGAAGAATATTCCTACGTTTTTAGATAAGAATTATGGTGTTAATAAGGTATATGATATTAGTAATACTAAGAATATAGATAGTTATACACTATATTATTTAAGTGAGTTTAATGATAATTATTATTATGTACCAGTTACTAAGTATATTAATAATACTAATCAAGATAAGGTTAAGATAATAATTGAGGAATTAACTAGTGCTCCAATATATGAGAGTAATTTAATGAGTTTTTTAAATGTTAGTACTAAGTTACTTAGTTATGAAATAAATGATAATACTATTAAGTTAAATTTTAATAATATGATTTTAAGTGATATTACAGGTAGTAGTATTTTAGAAGAGGTATTATATACAATAAGTATGTCTATACAAGAAAATTATGATGTTAAAGAGGTTATATTTTTAGTAGAAAATGAAGAAATTACAAAAATTGTTACAAAAGATATTGAATAATTAAAAAAAATGATGTATAATGAGTATGTTCTTTAAAAAGAGACATACTGTCCTCATAGCTCAGCTGGATAGAGCACACGCCTTCTAAGCGTGCGGTCGAAGGTTCGAATCCTTCTGGGGACGCCATATGAGATTTATCCCTTGTTTATCAAGGGTTTTTCTTTTGCACTAATATATTGATAGGATAACAGCGTAGCAAAGGCAAAAAAATATCTAATTATTTACATATTTAATAATTATTTTAAAAAAATAAAATATTTTGTTGTATAATAGTTGTTAGGAGGTATAGATAATGGATAGAATATTAGAAACTGCATTGAAAAAAGAAGACATAAGACAAGAAAATAATATTGAGTTAATTGCGTCTGAGAATTATGTATCTAATGATATTAAGAAATTACAGGGTAGTATATTAACTAATAAATATGCTGAAGGATATCCTGACCATAGATATTATGGTGGTTGTGAATATGTTGATATATTTGAAAAAAAGGCCATTGAATATGCTTGTAAATTATTTAATGCTAAATATGCAAATGTTCAACCTCACAGTGGTTCATCCGCTAATATGGCAGTTTACAGGGCTTTACTTAATAATAAGGATAAGGTTTTGGGATTAAATTTATCACACGGAGGACATTTAACTCATGGTAGTAAAGTGAACTTCAGTGGTATTGATTATGATTCAGTATTTTATAATTTAAATGAACATACCGAAAAATTAGATTATGATATTATTGAGGAAGTGGCTTTAAGAGAGAAACCTAAAATGATTATTGCTGGTTTCAGTGCATATTCAGGCAAAATCGATTTTAAAAGATTTAGGAGTATCTGTGATAAATGTGGTGCTTATTTGATGGTGGATATGTCCCATATTGCTGGATTGATTGCCACGGGTTATCATGAACAACCATTACCATATGCTGATGTGGTAACTTCAACAACACATAAAACTTTAAGAGGACCACGTGGAGGATTTATTTTAACTAACAATGAAGAAATAATTAAAAAAATAAATAAAGTTATATTTCCAGGTATTCAGGGAGGGCCTTTAATGCATGTAATCGGGGCAAAGGCAGAGTGCTTTTATGAAGCTATGACTTTAGAATATAAAGAATATATTAAAAATGTTTTAATTAATGCAAAAACAATGTGTGAAGAATTTAAACAAAATAATGTTAGAATTGTATCTAATGATACTGAGAATCATTTAATGTTAATCGATGTAAAGAATAGTTTTGGTCTAACAGGAATTGAAGCTGAAAATATTCTTGATAGTATTTGTATTACGGTTAATAAGAATACTATACCATATGACCATGAGAAACCAACAGTTACAAGTGGGATAAGAATAGGGACTCCGGCTATTACTACTAGAGGGTTTAATAATAATGATGTTAAAGAGGTTGCAGATATTATTATGATGGCTTTAAGAAATAAAGATAGTGAGGAAGTACTTACTAATTGTAAGAAAAAAGTTTTAGTTCTTACTCAAAAGCATCCACTTAAAGATATTAAATAATGTCAAAAAAAATAAATAATAAAATAAGCATAGAAAAAAGTAAAAATAAATAGTATAATAAATTTGGTGATAGGAATGAAAATAAAGAATATTATTGCAAGAGAAATATTAGATTCACGGGGCAATCCTACGGTTGAAGCAACAGTTATCTTAGAAGACAATACTGAGGCTACGGCAAGTGTTCCATCTGGAGCCTCGACTGGAGTACATGAAGCTTTAGAACTAAGAGATAATGATATGAATAGATATCTTGGTAAGGGTGTTTTAAAAGCAGTATCTAATGTTAATGATATTATTAAACCTAGATTAATTGGATTAGATGTTCAAAATCAAAAGGAAATTGATGAGTTAATGATTAACTTAGATGGTACTCCAAATAAGGAAGTCCTTGGGGCTAATGCTATTTTAGCAGTGTCTTTAGCGTGTTTAAAGGCTAGTAGCAAAACTGCTAAGAAAGAATTATTTGAGTATATTGGGCGTGGCACTTATATGCCAAGAATGATGATGAATATTTTAAATGGTGGTGCGCATGCCGATAATGGTTTGGATTGTCAAGAATTTATGATTATTCCAATGCATAAAGAAATCGACGAGAATGTTAGAATTGGCTCTGAGGTGTTTCATAGTTTGAAACAAATACTTAAAACGGAGAGGTTAAGTACAGGAGTAGGAGACGAAGGCGGATTTGCTCCAAATATAAATAGTACTCTTGAAGCATTAAATTTAATCATGGATGCGATTAAGGCAGCAGGTTATGTACCAGGTAAAGATGTATATTTAGCTTTGGATGTCGCTGCGAGTGAATTTTATAATAATGGAGTATATTCATTTGAAGGAAAGAATAGAAAAAAAGAGCAAATGGTTGAGTTCTATGAGTATATTACGGAAAAGTTTCCTATTGTTTCAATCGAAGATGGCATGGCTGAAGATGACTACGAAGGTTGGCAATTATTAACTGAAAAACTGGGGGATAGGATTCAGTTAGTTGGAGACGATTTGTTTGTAACTAATAAAAAGTTATTAGAAGTAGGAATAGAAAAACATATGGCTAATGCTGTTTTAATAAAATTAAATCAAATAGGAACAGTTACTGAGGCTATAGAAACAATATTACTAGCAAAGAGGAATAAATATAGTACTATAATCTCACATAGAAGTGGTGAAACAGAAGATACTTCTATTGCAGATTTTGCGGTAGGTTTAAACCTTGGACAAATAAAAACTGGTTCAATGTCAAGGGGTGAACGTATTTGTAAATATAATAGATTAATGCGAATTAATGAGAAAATAAATAAATAGGAAAGAGGAAATGAAAATGATACCATTAAAGAAAGCAAATATTTTAATACCACATGATGTGGATATGACTAAGTGGAGTGTTATTGCTTGTGATCAATACACATCACAAAATGAATACTGGGATAAGGTAAAGGAAATAGTAGGTAATAGTCCATCTACTTTAAATATAACTTTACCTGAAATATATTTGAATGATAATGATGTATTTGATAAGATAAAAAGAATAAATGAAAATATGGAAGCTCTACTTCAAAGTGGCAATTTTACTGAATATAAGGATAGTTTAATTTATTTAGAAAGAACTCAAGATGATGGCAGGGTTAGAAAAGGAATAATTGGAATGGTCGATTTAGAAGATTATTCATATTTAGCTGATTCTACTAGTTTAATTAAGGCTACTGAAAAGACTGTGGTTGATAGAATTCCACCTAGATTAAGAGTAAGAGAAAATGCTTTATTAGAAACACCACATGTTATGTTATTAATCGATGATCCAAAGAAAGAAATTATTGATAATTTAAATGAACGTGTAGGTGAAGAAGATAAGATATATGATTTTGATTTGATGTTAAAGGGTGGACATGTTAAGGGTTATAAATTAAAAGATAATCTAATTGAAGAAATATTTAATAAATTAGAAGCTTTTAAAGATAAGGAAACATTTGAGAAGAAATATAATGTTACTGATAAACCAGTATTGTTGTTCTCAGTAGGAGATGGTAATCATTCTTTGGCTACTGCCAAGGCTCACTACGAAAAGTTAAAAGAGACATTAAGCGAGGAAGAATATTTAAATCATCCTGCTCGTTATGCTTTAGTAGAAGTGGTAAATCTTCACAGTGAAGCATTAGAGTTTGAACCAATACATCGTGTTTTGTTTAATGTAGATGCAGATGGATTATTAACTGAATTTAAGAATTGTTATCATATTGACGAGAATGATACTGAGGGACAAAGAATTGAATATGTATGTGAAGGTGAAAGAAAAGTATTATATGTAAAAAGATCATGTACTAATTCTAATTTAGCGGTAGGTACATTACAAAGTTTCTTAGATAATTATTTGAAAAATCATCCTGAAACTAAAATAGATTATATTCATGATGATGATGCTACGATTAAACTTGGAAGTGAAAAAGGTAATGTTGCTTTCTTGCTTCCTGCTATGCCTAAAAATGAATTATTTAGAACGGTTATCCTAGATGGAGCATTACCAAGGAAAACATTCTCAATGGGACATAGTTATGATAAGAGATATTATTTAGAATGTCGTAAGATAAAATAAAAGACTAGTTTTCTAGTTTTTTTTTGTTTATGTCAAATTAATTTTACTTATTTAAATATTAATGTTAAAACAAATGTAGATACAAATTTAGATAGGATTAAGTGGAACAATGCATAATATTTATTCAATAGGCATAGCTTTAGAAGAAGAGGGATTTAAATAATTAATAATATAACTTGGAGAAAGTAAAAAAGAATCATTTTGATGTTTCCCCTTTGAGGTTCACATCAATTGATTCCTTTTTATATGCTTAATTTTTCTAAAACTTCACTTTTACCATAAATGGTGATGTCAATATTTTCTAATTTATTTAGATTAAAGAATTCTTTATCATTTATCATTTTTTTAACTATTTTATAACTATTATTGATGTTATAGATATTTTCCATATCTATGTATAAGCAATTATCCACTATATGATAATTATATTTCATATAATCAGGATAATAACTAACAACAACTTTAATTCCATCGATATTATCATCAATAACTTTATCAATTCCATAACTGGAATTATAAATAACAATATTATTAAACTTATCTGTATCAGTATTTATCTCTTCAATGTTTTTTTCATATTGATTAGGAACGTTATCTAAATAATTACATTGCATGAATTCAAATATACTAATACCAATTCCTAAACCAATTAGAATCATACTAATTAACATACTAATTAAAATTTTTTTCATATTTATTTAACCTCTCTTTTAAATATATATTTTACAATAAACATTATTATTGAAATTAGAAAGATAACAAAACCTAAAATAGTAATTATTGGTCCTAAAAGAAATACACTATCAAAGATAAAACTAATTACTAAGCCTAAACATATTAAAGCAAATATTAGCAATAATACCAATGGGGCTACTAAGAAGATAGAGAATACCTTTGCTACAAATATTCCAAATGATATAAAGAATTTTAGAATACTATTATCGTTAGTTGTTTCTTTTTTGTTTTTAACTTTAACATTTTCAAAAACAGGTTTATCTTCTTTAATTTTTATTTTCTTTTCTTTTTTATTCTTTTTAAATATACTCATAAACATCATAATAGCAATAATAATATAAGATATTTCTAGCACTAGAGTCCATAGAAAGGTTAATATATCATCTATAGGACTAGGAAATATTTCTAAAATCATATGTCCAATACCTAGTATTAAGTAGTAGGGTAATCTTAAAATAAATATTAGAATGATGATAGCAAAAACTTTGAAGATTATATTTAATATTTCTTCGGCAGTATGATTACTAAAATTAGATATAATATCTTTAAGCCAATTAGATATCTTGCTGACATAATTACTGACTACATCTTCAAAACTATTGGTATTTTCATAAGATATTTTGTAAGCATCAAGTATTTCATTACATAATTCATCGATGTTTCCAAAGCTTTTAATGGCATCTTCCTCACTATAACCATTTTTTATCTTTTCATTGATATTATCTTCATATTCTCTGATAATATCTTCTACTTCTTCTTTTTTTAAAATTTTTAATTTCTTTCTTAATTCGTTAAAAAACTCATTTTTTTTCATTTTTTTCACCACTTTCTAAAAAATCATTTACTTTCTTATTAAATAATTTCCAACTATTATATAATTCATTATATCTAACTATTCCTTTATCTGTAATAGTGTAGTATTTTCTAGCAGGCCCACCACTGGACTCTTGATAATATGTTTCAAAGTAAAATTCATTAGTTAATCTTTTTAAAAGGGGATATATTGTCCCTTCGTTAACATCAATAATCTTGCTAACTTGTTGAACTAACTCATATCCATATATATCTTGTTCTTTTACTAGGCTTAATACAATTAATTCTAATACACCTTTTTTAAATTGAGTATCCATAATTCTCCTTTCATCTATATTATATAACCGACTACTATGCATTGTCAAGTAGTAAGTTGTAATATTAAAATAAAAAGAGACAATATCATAATATTGTCTCATATGTAGTTATTATTTTATCTTTTTCTTTTCATCTAAAAGACTATTTTTATATATATTAATTCTATCTAATATTTTATTTAATGATTCTTTATCTGGTTTTAGATTAATTATTTTTAAAACATCTTCTAATGATATATCTGTCATTATTTCTTTGTTTAATCTTTTTATGTTTTCTAAGAAGTTTGTATCCTTTTTATATTCTATATAATTATATAAAGAGATTATAGCAATAGAATAATGATAACATAATCTTATATCATTTTTCCTTTTATTAAATAACTCTAGTGCTTTATTATAGTTTTTGTCTTCTTTATATAATAATAAATAGTTTTCTTTAGAAACACTTCCTAAAAGATAATAAAGAAGAATTATTCTTATTATGTAGTAACTAGAGTTTAAGATATTATAAAAAGTTTGATATTCATTTATCTTAAATATTTTTGCTTCTTCTTCATAACCAATATTTTCTAAGTAATCAATATATAATAACTCTTCGGTGTATGCGATTAATTCGGTTAGGATATCATTTACTTCATGTCTTTTTTCTTCTGGTTGATTTTTGTAGTGGGATATTTCATGAACCCATATTATGGAATCGGTTAATAAGTCATTATTATAAACATTTATAGATTTATGATAATTTCTACACGTTGTTATGACTTCTTTGGTTTTAGGATCAAAACTTCTTTCTTCACAAAGAACATAATTATTGTAGCCATAAGTGAGTTGTGAAGTAGCATCTTTGGGCTCATTTGTTTCTAAAATATTTATTGTTCCATTTTTTTCAATATCATTTACTTTAAAATTTATTCCTATGCTTTTATAAAAATCATTTATTAATTGTGTTTTTTCTATGTAATCTTTTCTAGTACTATTTCTTAAATCTTTGGTTTCTATATCTAATTTTTCTAAATTATTACATAGAAAAGATATTAGTACATAAATTTTTTTTATGTTGTTAAGAAGTATTTTGTTTTCGTTATGAGTGGTACTAAAGAAATTTTTTAAGAATTTATTTATTTCTTTTTCTATATTGTTTTCTTTATCCATATAAATCTCCTTTAGGTAATTTTAGCATACTATCATAAGAAAGTAAATGTTTAAAAGGAGTTCTAATGCATTAAAACGCGTGAGTAACTGTGAATGAAAGTAAATTTTCTTAAATTTAATATTATTAATTTACAACTTAATTTATACATGATACAATATTAGGGTAATTAAGGAGGAGAGTATGAATATAAATATTAGTGATTTAAAAGATTATGCTCATAAATTAATGTTTGATATGAACGATTTGGAGTATGAAACTTTGTTAAAGGAATTTGATGTTGTTTTAAAACAGATGGATATTATATCTAAATTTGATAATATTGATAAGATAGAACCTATGGTTTTGCCTTTTCCTATTGAAGTTAAATTAAGAAGTGATGATTTAATCGAGGTATTAACTAGGGAAGATGTGTTAAAAAATGCTAAGGAAATAGAAAATGATCAAGTAAAGGTACCAAGGGTGGTTTAAATGAGATATGATAATTTAAGTGTTTTGGAATTAAGGAAGTTACTGGATAATAAGGAAATTACTATTGAGGATTTATTTAATAATTCAAGGGAATTAGCAATAAAACTTAATGGAGATTATAATAATTTTGTAACTATTTTAGATAAGTTAGAGCATTCCTCTAATAAGAATAGTTTGTTGAACGGTATTCCTTATGCTTTAAAAGATAATTTTTCTACTAAGGATATTTTAACTACGGCTTCTTCTAATATTTTAAAAGATTATATTCCAGTTTATAATTCAACTGTATATCAAAAATTAATTGATGCAGGATGTGTTTTGGTTGGAAAAACCACTTTGGATGAACTTGCTATGGGTGGAACTGGAACGACATGCCATACGGGTGTTGTAAGAAATATTTGGGATAAAAAGAGGATGGTTGGAGGCTCATCTTCTGGCAGTGCTAATGCAGTGGCTTCAGGCATTGTTCCTTTTGCATTAGGATCTGATACGGGAGATTCGGTTAGAAAACCAGCTTCATACGTTGGAGTCGTTGGTTTTAAACCTACATATGGTAGAATTTCAAGATATGGTTTATTTGCTTTTGCATCTTCTTTGGATCATGTGGGAATATTTGCTAGAAATGTTAAGGATGTGGCAATAGTTACCGATGTATTAAAAGGTAAAGATACAAATGATATGACAAGTTTAGAAGACGATAACATTAATTATTTAGATAATTTAGATAATGAGATAAAAGGAAGAAAATTATTTTATATTAAAGAGGTAATTAATGTTAAAACAAATAATAAGGAAACCGATGAGATAATTAAGAATTTTAAGGAAAATATAGATAAATTAAGGGAATTAGGTTTTATTATTGAAGAAGTTAGTATAGATAAAAAATTACTCGAGGCAGTATATCCTACTTATAATATTATTTCTTGTGCGGAGGCTACTTCTAATAATGCTAATTTAACTGGTATTTTATATGGACCTAGAAGTGATAAGGATAATATTAATGATATGATATTTGATGCTAGGACTAAGGGTTTTAGTGAGTTAATAAAGAGAAGGTTTGTTATTGGAAGTTATGTTTTACAAAAGGAGAATCAAGAGAAGTTATTTTTAAATGCTTGTCGTGTGAGAAGGATAATTGTTGATAAGATAAATGATTTATTTAAGAAATATGATGGATATATTTTACCAGCATGTGGGACTGTTGCACCTTTATTAGAAGATGCTAGTGATAAGTTAACGGAAGAATACTTAATTTTAGAAAATCACTTACAAATAGGTAACTTTGGAGGATTTCCTTCAATTACTATTCCTTGTGGCTATGTTAATAATATGCCTATTTCTATTAATCTAACTGGTAGAGCAAAAGAAGATAGTTTGGTATTAAATATGGCTTATCATATTTCTAATAAGTTAGGTAATCATGATATTATTGCAAGGAGGGATAATGATGTATAAGACAGTAATTGGATTAGAAGTTCATTGTGAGTTAAAAAGTAAAAGTAAGGTGTTTTCTAAGGGAAGAAATGCTTATAGTGAAGAAGTTAATACTAATGTTAATGTCGTTGATTTAGGAATGCCAGGAATATTACCTAATTTAAATAAGTATTCGGTTTATGAAGCATTGTTATTAGCATCACATTTAAATTGTGAACTTGCTAGTAGGTTAGTTTTTGATAGAAAAAATTATTTTTATCCTGATTTACCTAAGGGTTATCAAATTACTCAAAGTCATATGCCTTTTGGCACGAATGGTAAGTTTAAGATATATGTAGGGGAAGAGGTTAAAGAAATATTAATCCATGATATTCATTTAGAAGAAGATACGGCTAGTGTTGATCACTACTGCGATTTTTCATTACTTGATTATAATAGATGTGGGACACCACTTATTGAGATAGTAACAGAGCCGTGTATGTATTCTAAGGAAGAGGCTTTAGCATTTTTAGATTATCTGAGGCATTTATTTTTATATTTAGATGTCGCTGAGGCTAGAATTGACAAAGGGCAAATAAGATGTGATGTTAATGTTTCTTTAATGAAGGAAAATGATATTAAATTAGGTACTAAGGTTGAAGTTAAAAATGTTAATTCTATTACAGGAGTAAAAGAGGCTATCGAATATGAAGTTAAAAGACAGACAGAATTATTAAATCAAGGTATAGAAATAAAACAAGAAACAAGAAGATATGATGATTCTACTAAGACAACAATAGCAATGCGTAGTAAGGAAGATGCAATTGATTATAAATATTTTATTGAACCAAATATTCCTAATGTTAAGATAGATGAATCATTAATCAAGGAAGTTCTTGCTAATAAGATAGAGTTACAGTTTGATAGAATTAAGAAGTATGTATCTAATTATAATATTTCGTTTAAGGATGCTAATTTGTTAGCTAAAGATAAGGATATTTCTAATTATTTTGAAGAAGCATTAACTTCTAGTATGAATATACAAAGTTTAGTTAATTTACTTAATAATGTTATTTTATCTTATTTAAATAAGAGTGATAAGAATATTTTAGAAATATCAGTTAAACCAGATATGTTAGTTAATCTTATTAAGAAGGTAGAAGATGGTAATATCACTTCTAAACAGGCTAAAGAGGTATTGACTAAGGCTTTAGAAGAAGAAAAAGATCCAATTGCTTTAATAAGTGAATTAAATATAACTAGTATGAATAATACTGAGGAGTTAATTAATATGGCTAATAAGATAATAGATAATAATCCTAATATGGTTTTAAAATATAAAGAAGGAAGAAATGTTTTAGATTTCTTTATTGGACAAGTAATGAAAGAGACTAAGGGGAGTGCTAATCCTAGTATAACTTCTAAAATATTTAAAGATTTACTAGGAAAAAGATAATAACTAAATACTAAAAAAATATAATTAGATAGGTGAATATAATGATAAAGAAAAAACACTTATTAATAATTATATTTTTAGTATTAATTATATTGTTTTTGTTTGTATTTAGTTCTTTAAGAAATAAGCATGATGTTATTAATAAGATAATAAAAAAAGAAGATAATACTTATTCATATTTGATAAATTATCCTTATTTTAATAATGATAAGGTAGATAATTATGTAGATAATTATTTGAATGAAAGGATTAATACTATTATTTTAGATACTGGTGATTTATTTATTGATTATGATTATGATATTAAGGATAATAATATTTTTATTAAGTTTTATGAATATGTAACTAAGTTAAATACTATTAAAGAAAATATTTATGAGATTAATTATAATTATGAACTAGATAATATTATTAAAAAAAGAGTTTTTGAAGAAGATAATTATGATATTTTAAATTATACAAAGAGTGATAAGATGGTGGCTTTTACGTTTGATGATGGTCCTAGTTATAATACGATTAAAATAGTTAATACTTTAGTTAAATATGATTCTAAAGCAACTTTCTTCCTAGTAGGAAATAAGATAGAGAAATATGCTAAGACTTTAGATGTTTTAGTTAAAAATGGTATGGATATAGGAAATCATACTTATTCACATAAGGAATTAACTAAATTAAGTGATAAAGAGATATTAAAGGAAATAGATTTAACGAATGAGACTATTTATAATAAAACAGGTATTAGGCCAACGTTTTTAAGACCTAGTTATGGGGCGATGAATAAAAGAATTAAGAAACTTAGTACAATGCCGATTATTATATGGAATATAGATACTTTAGATTGGAAATATCATAATTCTAATAAGATTAAGGATAAAATATTAAAATATGTTAGTGATGGTGATATAATTTTAATGCATGATACTTTTACGGCTACTTCTAACGCAGTAGAGATGGTTATACCTGAATTAAAGAAGCAAGGTTATAGAATTGTAAGTGTTAGTGAGTTATTTAAATATAAAGGAGTTAAACCTAAATTAGGGATAGGGTATGGTTATGTAGGAGGAAGTAATGAATAATAATTATTTAATATATGGGTTAGATGAATATTTAATAAATAAGGAAATAGATAAAATAATAAAAAAAAATAATATAGATAAAAATAGTATTATTAAGTATTCATTAAATGAAGATAGTATTGATAATATTTTAGAAGATGCTAATACTTTTAATCTTTTTAGTGATACTAAGTTAATTATAGTAAATGATTCTAATATATTTACTTCTAGTAATGAGGTTGATACTGATAAGATTATTAGTTATTTAAATAATTATAATGATAAGTCTTATTTAATATTTACTTTACTTGGTGATAAGATAGATAATAGAAAAAAGATTACTAAGATAATGAGCGATAAAGGAAATATTATTAATTTAAATAAAAAAGAGGTTGATACTAATTATATAATATCTTATTTAAAAGAGAATGGTTATCAAATAAATATTAGTGAAGCTAGAATGATTTTAAATAAAATAGGGAATAACTTATCTTCTATAAATAATGAATTAGATAAATTGATGTTATATAAATTAGAGGATAAGATAATAGATAAGAATAGTATTAATTTACTTATTAACGAAAATATTGATAGTAGTTTATTTGCTTTAGTGGATTCTATTACGAACAAGGATAAGAATAAGATGTTAAGATTATACCATGAATGTTTACTTGAAAGTGATCCTATTATGATTATTAATATGCTTGCAAATAAATATATTTTATTATATCAAGTTAAGAGATTAATAAGTGATGGTTATAGTGATGACAGAATAGCTAAAGAATTAGAGGTACATCCTTATCCTGTTAAATTAGCTAGAAATATGTGTTATAGTTATAGTGTTAAGGAAATATTAGATATTATTTTAAAATTAGCTAATTTAGATAAAGATATTAAATTAGGTAATGTAAATGGAGAAGTGGGGTTGGAATTTTTACTTTTAAGTATTTAATTTATATAAATTATTTATGTAACTTAGATAACTTTTAATCTTTAAAAAATTAAAAATAAAAAAATAGTTGCAAAAATCATGCAAATGTGGTATATTAATTGCACATAAGTGATTATGTTGTGCAGTTATGCATATAATAATAATGCTACTTATGTAGTAACAAAAAAGCGAGTGAAGCCAGCTCTATAAATGGCAGCTAAAAAAGCGAGTGAAGCCAGCTCTATAAATGGCAGCTAAAAAAGTAGATTAGAGAGCAGACTCTAATCTTTTTTTGAAAAAATATTCAAACAAATGTATGAAACTTTATTGACATTTTTAATTCTTTATATTATAATGAAGATAATCAATAAGCAAAGTTAACAAATGATAATATTTATATTAAGGTATAATTAATTAATAGATGTGGATGGTGATGTTATATGTATAAGAAATTTAAAATTGTAAAAGTAAATTCAAATTATTGTGATTATTTAAGATTGTTTGATAATAAAGTACCATATAATGCAGGGCAAAAACAATTGAGACCTTTTATTGGAGTTTTATTTATGGTTGGCAAGTGTGAATATTTTGCTCCACTTTCTAGCCCTAAGCCAAAACATATGTCTTTAAAAAATACTTTGGATTTAGTAAAGATAGATAATGGAGTATATGGAGTAGTTAATTTTAATAATATGATTCCAGTAACTTCAAAAAATTATATTGAGTTTGACTTAAATAAGAGGACTACTGATAAAAAAGAAATGCTTAGAATTGAGTTATTAAGAAATCAATTACGTTGGTTAACACTTAATAGAAAAGAAATAAACAAAAAATCAAAATTATTATACAGTTTATATAAAAATAATAAATTACCTAAAAATGTAAAGGATAGATGTTGTAATTTTCCATTGTTAGAAGAAAAATGTAGAAATTTTAGTGATGTTACTAATGTTATAATATAATTTTATTTGTAAAATACTATAACTATTAATAACATTCTTATGAACTAAAACGCCAGTAGCAAAAAAAAAATATAAAAATGTCATAAAAAAGTACTTGTAAATTTATTATTTTAATAGTATACTTAATATATAAAAGGAGGTATGTAAATGGGCGGTTTATCAACAACAGCAACAGTAATTATTATCATATTTGCAGTTATTATTTTACTTATTTTTTATGGAATTGGAGTTTATAACAAACTAGTTAATTCAAGAAACAAAGTAAAAGATCAATGGGCTCAAATAGATGTTCAATTAAAAAGAAGAGCAGATTTAATTCCTAACTTAGTTGAAACAGTAAAAGGATATGCTAAACACGAAAAGAATACTTTGGCTGAAGTAATCGAGGCTAGAAATAAATTTGTCAGTGCTGGCTCAATTAATGAAGAAATCGAGGCTAATAATCAATTAACAGGAGCCTTAAATAAGTTATTTGCGTTAAGTGAATCTTATCCTGAATTAAAAGCTAACCAAAATTTTATTAGTTTACAAAATGATTTAAAAGATACTGAAGATAAGATTAGTTATGCTAGACAATTCTATAATGATACTGTTTTAACTTATAACAATTTAGTGCAAATGTTTCCATCAAATATTATTGCTAATATGTTTAAGTTTGAAGTCTATGAGTTCTTTAAAATTGAAGAAAAAGAAAAAGAAGTACCAAAAGTATCATTTGAATAAGGCTTACAATGTAGGCCTTTTAATTATATATATTATAATTATATTTAGGAGTTGAGTGGAAATGAAAAAAAGATTAATATTTTTAATTATATTATTGATAATACCTTCTTTGACTTATGCAGATGATACTAACAAATATTATATTGATGTAACTGTTAATGAGGATGGAAGTGCTACTTTTAGAGAATATATTGATTTATCTGGTAGTTATAATTATTTATATCGTAATCTTTATTTAAAGGGAAATAATAAGATATTTGAAGGAGATAATTCAAGTGATTATTATAAGACTGATATTTATAATGCTGGTGACATAACAGATATTTGTGTTGGTGAAGAAAAAAGAAGTATTACTGATTTTTCTTATGCTAACGATGATTATGCATGTTATGAATTAATAACAAACGGTAAAAATGGAATGTCTGGTTATTATGAATATTTGGATAATGGAAACAAGAAAGAAATAAAAATATATAATCATTCCTCAAATAATAAGGCATTTGTTATTACTTATCATGTAACTGATATAATAGTAACTCATGAGGATATTGCCGAATTACTTTTTAACTTTGAATGGAGTGAGGATATCAGCGATATCAAGTTAAGAGTAAATTTACCTAGTGATTCTAAGGAATTGAGAGTATTTACACATGGTCCTGCCAATGGGATGAATGAAATATTGGATAAGCATACAGTATATGGGGAATGGGATTTTTTAAATGCTAATACTAAGATAGATATGCGCGTTGTTTTTGATAATGAATTAGTACCTAATAATAATAAGAGGACTTATGTTATGGCTTTAGATAATATTTTAAAATTCGAAGAGGAACAGGCTAAGATTCAAAATAATTTGAGAAAGAAGGCTAGAATTAAAATATTAATTGCTAATATAATTGAAGGAGCTTGGATACTAGGTTTTATTCTTATTGGTTATAATTTTTATAAGAAATATGATAAAGAATACAAGGCTAAGTTTAATAATGAATATATGCGTGATATTCCGGCCACATATGGTCCTGAAATACTAGGATATTTATTATCTGCTTCATATATTAAACCCGAATATTTATCGGCATCGGTGATGGAACTTATTAGGAAGAAAAATTTAAATGTAGAAATGGATGCAAATGATAAGAATAAGTTTACAATTACTATGAGTAATAAAGATAATCTTACAGATACAGAAGATATTTTAATAGATTTTCTTATTAATGAAGTAGGAAATGGTGTTTCTGTAACGAGCGAGGATATTAAAAAGGCTAGCAAGAAAGAATATGCTTCATTTATAAAGAAGTATACTGAATGGAAGAATAAAGTAATAGAAAAAGGGAAAGAAGAAAAATTTTATGAAAATATAGGTTCAAAACAAGCAATAGGAATTTTATATTCTTTACTTGGAATTGGTATATTTTCTTTAGTACTTGGTTTGAGTTTGAATAATGTGTTGGTATATTTTGTTTTAATTTTATCTATTTTTGGAATAGTATACTTTGCCGTGGCCAAGAAGAAGACTATTAAGGGATGCGAAGATTATGCTAAGTGGATGGGATTTAAAAAATTCTTACTTGATTTTGGAAGATTTAATGATAAAGAGATATTAGAAATACATCTTTGGGAAAAATATTTAGTTTATGCTACTGTTTTTGGTATTGCTGATAAGGTAGAAAAAGCTATGAATATGAAAATAAAAGAACTTAATTATAATGAAGATACAATAAATACATCGCCAATATTCTATACTTATCATATGGGATTTGGTAATAGTATTACAAATAGCATTACAGAAAGTTTAACAAGGGCTATTACAACTGCTCAAACGGCGGCTTCTTCTGATTCAAATGGAAGTGGATTTGGTGGAGGAGCATCGTTTGGAGTAGGCGGAGGAGGCTTCGGTGGCGGTGGAGGTCGTGGATAAACTCACCATCGATAATAACCAATATAACATAATTATAAAAAAGAAGAGAATTAAGAATACATATATAAGGGTAGATGAAAATTTAAATATTATTGTAACTACGAATGTTTTAGTACCTAAAATATACATAAATAAATTGATAAATGATAATATTAAATCTATTACAAAAATGGTAAATACGAGGATTAAAAAACAAAAAATAGAAAAACTAAATGAAAATGAATATATAATATTTGGCACTAAATATTATATTACTATCAATGATAGTATTAAAAAAATAGAAATAAAAGATAATATTATCGAGGCTAAAAATATAAAAGAAGTAAATATTTATTTAAATAAAATATTTCAAGAAAGAGTAGAAGAAAGAGTTAAATATTATATTAATATATTTGAAGAAGAATTGCCTAATACTAAGATAAGAGTAAGAAAAATGAAAACCAGATGGGGAGTATGTAATTATAAGGATAATATTATTACTTTAAATACTACATTAATAAATTATTCGTATGAGTGTTTAGATTATGTTATTGTTCATGAATTATCACATTATATTTATCATGATCATTCTAAAAAATTTTGGAGTTTGGTAGAAAAATATATGCCTGATTATAAAAAAATAAGGAGAAAGTTAAAAGGGGAGTGATGAAAATGTTTAAAAAATGTAAATATTTCTTACTATTATTAATGGTGTTAATACCTTTTAAAGTAAATGCGGACCATATTTATGGTGTTAAAATGGAAGTATTTATTAATAAAGAGGGAAATGCTAGTATTAAAGAGACTTGGAAGGTAAAGGCAGATTCTGGGAGTGAATGGTATAAACAAATATTAAATCTTGGAGAGTCTAAATTAACTAATTTTAAAGTTTCTATGGATAATAAGGAATTGACATATAAAAGTAATTGGAATGTTAATGGTAGTATAGAAGAAAAAGCAGGTTATTATGGTATTAATTATATATCTAATGGGTTAGAATTATGCTTTGGCAAAAAAGATATGAAATCTCATACCTTTATTCTTACTTATGATATATCAAACTATATTTTTAATACCAAAGATGCTCAAGTTTTATACTTTACTTTATTTCCAAAATTTACTGCGGATAGCTTTGATGTAACTGTTAAAAGTTATTATGATTTTCCTGATAATTTAGATGTGTGGGGATATGGTTATAAAGGATATGCATATGTAAAAGACGGGACAATTCTTATGTCTAATGAGGGTAGTTTAGATGATGAATATGTTGTTTTGTTAGTTAAATTCCCTTTAAATACTTTTAGTACTAACTATCAAGTAGAAAATTTCAATAATTTTGAAGAAATACTTGGAGATGCGAAAGAAGGTAGTTTTCATTATGACTATGATGATTACAATGATTACAATAATAATTATAATTACAAACCATCACTTTTTGCTAGAATAATACCATATATTGTGATCATCTTTCAACTTATTGTATTTGGAGGAATAGCCACGCTTATTTATAAGACAATAAGTTCGTCTAAATATGGATTTAAAAATAATAAAACCATCAGTTATAAAGATGCTATGATGTTTAGAGAAATACCTTGTAATAAAGATATATATTATGCAAATACTTTAATTAATATAAATCATTTTGGTGGTTATGAAACAACAAATATATTCGGAGCGATTATATTAAAATGGGTAAAAAATGATAAGATAAAATTTAGAAAAGAAAAGAAGGGTTTATTAAAAAAAGAAGTAAGTATTATTGATTTAACAATGAATCCTACATTTGATAATGAGAATGAAAAAAAATTATTTAATATGATGTATGAAGCTAGTAATGACGGATATTTAGAGAGTAACGAACTAGAAAAATGGGCTCGTAGAAACTATAGTAAGTTTCTTGATATATTTAATAAAATATCTAATGATTATTTAAATAAACTTAAGAGTGAAGGACATATTTATAAGAGAACTAATAAAGAAGAATGTAAGTATAAAAATGTTATGGATGATACTATTTATGAAGAAACTAAGAAATTATATGGTTTAAAAAAGTTTTTAATCGAATTTTCTCAAATGAATACTAAAGAGGTATTGGAAGTTAAACTTTGGGATGAATATTTAATGTTTGCTTATCTTTTTGGTATTGCCTCAAAAGTTGCAAAACAACTTAAGAATATGTATCCTGAAGTAATAGAACAAATGGGTAATGGACTTGATTATGATATTTTAATATTTATAAATAATATGTCTATTACCAGTGCTTCAGCAGCCTCAAGTGCTAGAAGAGATGCTGAGAGTTATTCTTCTGGAGGAGGCGGATTTTCTTCAGGAGGCGGAGGAGGAGGTTCCTTCGGTGGAGGGGGCGGAGGCTCCATGGGTGGTAGATAACCACAAAAAAATGGTATTATTTGACACAAAAAGTGTCTAATATATTGAACAATTTAATTTATCATGCTATAATTTAAACATAAGTAATAATAGCCTCGAAAGATAGGTGATAATAATGGTTCAAACTCAAACAATAGATTATTCTTTAGTTAGAAAAATTTTAAGTACTTGTCCTTATTATGATAGTATTGTTAACTACGAATATGAAGAAGGAGATAGTTTATCTCAAATACTAATTGATTGGTATCGTGATTTAATTTTTTCAGCTGATCCTAGTGATGAAAGACAACTCAAAATCATTAGTGCTATCGATAAATCATTATATCTATATGTAAAAGATAAAAAATATAAAAAAGGGCTAAGTAAGTTACTTGATGCTAAGCAAGTATCTTTAGATAATCAAAATAGTATTAGGAATGTGATTAAAACAATAGTATTATTTACAAATAGTTTTCAAAAAGAAGAAGTCTTAGATGTAAGTAATTCAAGGTGGATATAGACCGCCTTTTTAAAGACGAAAATACTCAAACAAATGTTTAAAAATATCTTGACAATAATAACTTACTATGATATATTTGATATATCATATTTTCATTGAATAAAGGAAGAGTGGTATCTATGTTTGCAAGTGTTTTAGTAGAAATTGGAGCTAAAAGTGTTGATAAATTATTTACATATATTATTCCTAATAATTTAATTAATGATGTAAAAATAGGTGTTCGAGTAAAAGTACCTTTTGGTACTATGACTTTAGAAGGTTTTTTACTAGAAATAAAAAATATATGTGAAGAGAAATATGAACTTAAAGAAATAATATCTTTGGTAGATACTGATGCTATCCTTAATCCTGAATTATTATATTTAGGTAAAAAAATAAAAGAAAAGACTTTATGTAGTCTTATAAGTGCTTATCAGTCTATGTTACCAAAAGCCCTAAAGGCTAAAAATAAAGTAAATATGAATGTAAAAAAAGATAGATATATTATTTTAAATAAAGGTAAAGATGCAATACTAGAATATATAAATCAAACAAAATATAAAAAACAGAAAGAAGTATTAGAAAGATTATTAAAAGAAGAAAGAATATTAATAACTAGTTTAGATTCCACAATTAATACTTTACTGAAAAAAGAATTAATCCAATTTATATATGAAGAGAAATACCGCTACAAATATAGGAGTAATAGTACGTATAAAAAAGTAGTATTGAACGAAGAACAGAAATTGGCTAGTAATGAAATAAAAAATAATTTAGATAAATGTTTAACATATTTATTATATGGAGTAACAGGAAGTGGAAAAACAGAAGTATATATTGACGTTATAAGAGAAGTATTAAAAAGAGGCAAAAGTGCTATTATTTTAGTACCCGAAATTAGTTTAACTCCTCAAATAATAGGAAGATTCACCAATATTTTTGGAGATAAGATAGCTGTCCTTCATAGTGGACTAACTGAATATGAAAAGTATGATGAGTACCGTAAAATAAGAGAAGGTCATGTTAGTATTGTTATCGGGGCTAGAAGTGCTATCTTTGCACCATTGCCAAATCTTGGTATCATTATTATTGATGAAGAACATTCCCAAAGTTATAAACAAGACTGTAATCCTAGATATAATGCTAAAGATGTAGCAATTTTAAGAAGCGAATACCATCAAATACCACTGATACTTGGAAGTGCAACACCTACTATTGAAAGCTATGCAAGAAGTTTGAAAGGGAATTATCATTTATTAAAACTATCTAAAAGAGCAAACCATAAAACTTTACCTAAAGTAACTATCGTAGATATGAAAAAAGAGATTAAGAAAAATAATAGTTTTTTATCTAATCCATTAATCACTAAAATAAAAGAAAAACTAGATAAAAAAGAGCAAATAATATTGCTTTTAAATAGAAGAGGTTATTCTTCAATGCTTATTTGTAGAAATTGTGGTTATACAGTAAAATGTCCTAACTGTGATATTACTTTAACATATCATAAAACAAGTGATACCTTAAGATGCCACTACTGCGGATATGGTAGTAAAAATATTAGTACTTGTCCAAATTGTAATGAAAGTGATATGCAAGACTATGGCGTAGGAACACAAAAACTAGAAGAAGAACTCAAAAAATTATTTGAAGGTGCTAGAATAGTAAGAATGGATTTAGATACAACATCTAAAAAAGGAATGCACCAACAAATAATAGAAGATTTTGCTAATGAAAAATATGATATTTTAGTAGGTACTCAAATGATTGCTAAAGGACTTGATTTTTCTAGA
Organism: uncultured Clostridium sp.; assembly: GCA_905199855.1. Classification (GTDB taxonomy): domain Bacteria; phylum Bacillota_I; class Bacilli_A; order RF39; family UBA660; genus CAG-762. The sequence continues at coordinate 15,471 of CAJKHY010000002.1, read as the reverse complement.
GTAACTTTAGTAGGAGTAGTTAATGCAGATACTTCATTAAACTTACCTGATTTTAGAAGTAGTGAATATACTTTTGATTTATTATCACAAGTATCAGGACGAGCAGGAAGAGATGAATTAGAAGGAGAAGTAATTATTCAAACATATAACGAAAACCACTATGCAATTACATTATCCAAAGAACATAATTATGATGCATTCTTTAACATGGAAATGAATATTAGAAAAAAATTAAAATACCCTCCATATTATTATTTAGCTTTAGTAAAAATATTATCTAAAGATTATAACAGTGCTCAAGAATCGGCAAATAAAATAGGAAAGTATTTAAATACAAATAAAGATAGTCAATTAATTGTTTTAGGACCAAGTTTATCTAATCCATTTAAAGTAAATAATATCTACCATTTTCAAATAATTATCAAATATAAAGATAATAAAATATTATTTCCAATGTTAAAAAATATAGACGACATTTATAAAACTAACAACAAAGTAAATATTGAATTAGATATAAATCCAATAAGAATGTAGTTTAAGGCAAATTACTTAGCTTAAACTGAATATATTTAGCAAATATATTGTTTTGATATTTCTTCTTATTAGTAATCTTATAAGTAATAATAGTAGAGATAATTAAGTCAATTATCACAATAGATAAAATAAGATAACTATGATTAAAATTGTAACTTAAATATTTATCCATTATTTTAATACAAATACCAAGAATACCAAAGTCAATAGATGTTGTTAAAGAAATTCTTCCATTAAGGTGATATTTTTTGTAAGAATAATCCCACCATCTCGTATGAAAAATTTTTTCCATAAAATAACTAACACTATATTCAACTGTAATAGCAATTAAACTGGCGACAAAGAATATAAGCAAATAATTATTAATATTAGCTATGGCTAGAGAAATAAATAAACCACCAAGCCCATACATGGGACAAATTGGAGTATATAAAAAATGATTATTAGATAATTTATGCTTTGTATGAGAAATACATATAATTTCTAAAAACCAGCCAATAAAGCCAAAAAGTAAAAACTTATTAATAAGAATATTCATATTATCCACCTGATTAAATATATGAATATTTTTTAATATTCATTCCAATATTATTTTTACCTTTCTACGCCGTTATCATAAAAAAATTAAAAAAATATTAAAATTACCAAAATTAAAAAACGCCCGTACAGTTTTTCAAAAACCAAACCAAAACCCTTCCAATATTCAAAAAACAACCGGGCGTTTTTAAATTTTAGAAGTTTGACTTTATTTTCCTTCTTGTAGTATAGTGGACATATCAGGAAAGGAGAAAATGACATGAATAAAATTTACTCATTTAAACAAAATTTTGATGATATCTAAATTAAAGCATAGAATTAAAACAGCATAGCAAAATTAAAAAAAATTAAGAATTAAAAAATAAAAATTCGGCAGCTACTGTCGAAAACATCTGCTATAAAGATAACCGAGAATTATCGTTGTATGCAGACAGCACCATATGCCGTGAGGTGGTGCAAGTTGGGTACTAATTAGTGTACCTTAAACTTTGATTGGATATGTTAAAAATAATTCCCACAAGCAACATGTAACTGATTAGAGAGGAACCACCATAACTGATAAATGGTAAGGTTATTCCTATAATAGGAAGAAGACCAATTGTCATTCCTATATTTTGTATTTGTTGAAAAACCAACATTCCTACTATACCCGCAATGGCATATTTGTCTTTGTTATCATATGTTTTTGACGCACTAGAAATTAAATTCATGTCAAAAATAATAAGAAGAAGGATTAACATAACTGAACCAAGAAGTCCAAAATTAGAAGCAAAAACACCAAAAATAAAATCTGTTTGCAATTCTGGAAAATATAATGGTGTATGATTAAAACCATGTCCAAAAATTCCTGAAGAACCAATAGCAATTAAAGATTTATTGAGTTGCCCGCCATCGCCTAAAGACCAATTTAGTATTCGGTCAATTCTATAGAAAAAAGAAGTCCCAAACAATTTAATAAATAAATTTTTATTGAAGAAAAAGATGATAAATAAAGCACCAATTATAAGCATAAGTGATCCTAATGCCAAGGCAAACCATCTTTTTCTAATTCCACCAATGAATAAAATAGCAAACATAATAACTAAATAAATTATTACTGCACCGGTATCGGGTTCAATAAATGTTAACACCGAAGGAATAAAAACAAGAATCATAATTTTAAGTAAAAATTTAAATTCTGTTTGGATGCTGGGATTAGTATTTTTAGCATTATATTCATTCATTAATCTACTGAGCAAAATGATTAAACTAAATTTCATAAATTCACTTGGTTGAATACCAACTCCAAAAATATCAAACCAACATTTAGAATTATTAGCTTCTTTTCCAATGAACAAAACCAAAATAAGTAATATTACATTAAATCCGTAGAGAACATAAGAAGCATTATATAAAAAATCATTGCCTAAAAACATGATAAAATATGCAATACCAAAACCAATTAAGTACCACAAACTTTGCTTTAGCCAAATGTTAGCTTGATAATCGGGTAATAAAGATTTGGCACTGAAAACTGTAACAATACTAATCACCATAAAAATTATAATAGGTATTAGAATACCTTTTTCTACTTTAAATTTTGATATATTTTTCATAAAAATCACCATTCATCTATCTATATTATACCATTTCATTATCTATTTTATCATAAATTTAACCATTTTGAATAAAATAAATTAGGTGATAAAGGTGAAAGAAAAAGGAAATATGTACAAAAGTCCAATAAATAAAGAAATAAATAATAGTCAAAAGGTATATTCAACATTATATGAAAATGATACCAAGATTAATAATCAAAGTAATTTAACCAATAATTATGTTAAAAAAAATATTATTGATTATCGCAGTGTTGATAGAAAAATATATGATATTTTACATTCAAATGATTATATCTATAAAGCAGATGTTACTATTGTGTTAAAGGATAGAACAATAAATAAAAAAATTATTGGAAAAACTAAAGATAAATTAATAACTATGGATAATGAATATATAAATATCAGTGATATTAAAGATATTTACAAAGAAAAAAGGAACTAATAAAAAGTTCCTTTTTAAATGCATTCTACAAATGTATCATCTAAACATCTAAGAGAACATACACAACCTAAGTTCATTGTGAAAAATGAATTTGTCGCAACATATGGGTACATACTTCCTTGCTCGGGATTTTGTTCAAGAACTCTAAATGTTGCACAGCAACCATCCAGTTTTTCGATTCTAAATACTGTAGAAGTAGTTCCATTTTCTGTTTTAGTAGTAGGCATTGCCCATGGTGTGCCATTGCTACCACAGGTATATAGCATTACTGGTCTTGTGTTACATATTGTAGCACTACTTTGACCTAAAAAACCACGATCACACGATTCTAAACAAGTATCATTAGGACAAACACTTTGTTGTAGAATATAGATAACTTTTAAAATATCTGCAATGCAGTTTTCACAATTTTTATTTTCATTATTGCACATATAATCCACCCCTTCTTTATTTTCATTATAGGATATGAGTAAATTTAGAAAAAATGTAGATTTTTACCTAATTTGAGTAAATAAAAATATATTTTTCACCAGAAACATGAAAAAATAAAAATAATAAAAATGATTTAGACTTTGAAAAACTTTGATAAGAGAGGAAAATAATATGAATAATTATAGAAAATTATTTAAAAAAATAGTATAATTTAATAAGAGGTAAGCATATGATTATATATGTAGTTATGAAATTGAAAATATTTTAGATTTATATAATTATTTTAGGGGTGAGTATTTAAATAAATATCAAGCAAGAAATCAAGATGAAAAAATTAAAAAATAATTAAAAAGTAATTGACAAAAGCCTTTATCTTTGATATATTAACTATGTTCTTTACCTGTATAGGTTTTGTTTTTGCTTGTATTTTGCAAGAAAAACAAAACTTATCTTTAAAAAGAAAAATGAAACACCGGGGTGTGTGTATGAAAGGAGGTTTAATATGCCTACAATTAACCAATTAATTAAGAATAGAAGAAGTAAGAAAAATAGAAAAAGCAAATCACCAGTTTTAGGAATTGGCTTAAATACTTTAAAAAGAAAAAATACTTCTTTAAATGCACCTCAAAAAAGAGGAGTGTGTGTTCGTGTTGGAACCATGACACCAAAGAAACCAAACTCAGCATTAAGAAAATATGCTCGTGTTAGATTATCTAATGGTATGGAAGTAACTTGCTACATTCCAGGAATTGGTCATAACTTACAAGAACACAGTGTAGTCTTAATTAGAGGTGGCCGTGTTAAGGACTTAATCGGTGTTCGTTATCACATTATTCGTGGTACAATGGATACTGCTGGAGTACAAAACCGTATGCAAGGTCGTTCTAAATATGGAGCAAAAAAACCTAAAAAATAAAATAATTAATATTATACCCTGAAAGGAGGAACTAAAATGCGTAAGAAACGTGCAGTAAAAAGAGATGTGTTACCCGATTCAATATATAATTCAAAAGTTGTTACTAAGTTAATAAACCAAATTATGATAGATGGTAAAAAAGGAACTGCTCAAAAAATCATTTATGAAGCATTTGATATTATAAAAGAAAAGACTAATGAAGAACCAATCGTGGTATTTGAAAAAGCAATGAAGAATATTAAGCCAGCTTTAGAAGTTAAAACAAGAAGAGTTGGTGGAGCTAACTACCAAGTACCAGTTGAAGTAAAAGCTGATCGTGCTCAAGCATTAAGTTTTAGATGGCTTGCTCAATATGCAAGATTAAGACATGGTAAGAGCATGGCTGAAAAATTAGCGGCTGAAATCATTGATGCCTCAAATGGTACTGGTGCAGCAGTTAAAAAACGTGAAGATACCCACAAAATGGCAGAAGCAAACAAAGCATTTGCTCATTACAGATGGTAAAATAATAAAAATATGAAAGGATTATAAATAATATGGCTCGTAAAATAAGTTTAGAGAAAACAAGAAACATAGGAATTATGGCTCACATTGATGCTGGTAAAACAACCACGACTGAACGTATTTTATTCCATACTCATAAGATTCATAAAATTGGTGAAACCCATGATGGTGAATCACAAATGGACTGGATGGCTCAAGAGCAAGAACGTGGTATTACTATTACAAGTGCTGCGACTACTGCTTTTTGGAAAGATTATCGTTTAAACATCATTGATACCCCAGGGCACGTTGACTTTACAATAGAAGTACAAAGAAGCCTTAGAGTACTTGATGGAGCAGTTGCTTTAATCGATGCTCAAGCTGGTGTTGAACCTCAAACTGAAACAGTATGGAGACAGGCAAATGACTACAAAGTACCAAGAATCATATTTGCCAACAAAATGGGTAAAATGGGCGCTGACTTCCTATATAGTCTAGGAACAATTAAAGATCGTTTAGGGGCAACAACCGCTGCAATTCAATTACCAATTGGAGCTGAAAGTGATTTCACAGGAACTATTGACTTAGTTACTATGAAAGCATATGAATATGATGGCAAACCTGAAGAGAACTTAAAAGAAATTGAAATTCCTAGTGATATGCTAGAAAAAGCAAAAGAAATGCGTAATCAACTAATTGAAACGGTAGCAGATTACGACGAAGAATTAATGATGAAATACTTAGATGGCGAAGAAATTGGAGCAGAAGAACTTAAGAAAGCAATAAGAAAAGGAACGCTTGATGTTACATTCTTCCCACTTATGTGTGGTGATGCTTTAAGTAATAAAGGTGTTAAACTATTACTTGATGCCGTTATTGACTATTTACCAGCGCCTACTGATGTTGAAGCAATAGAATGTACTGATGGAAAAGGTAATATTGTTTTAAGACATCCGGGAGATAATGAACCATTCACAGCTTTAGCATTTAAAGTTATGACTGACCCTTATGTTGGTAGACTTACATTCTTTAGAATTTATTCAGGAACATTGAAAAGTGGTTCATATATTCTAAATTCAACTAAAAATGTTAAAGAAAGAGTTGGAAGACTTTTACAAATGCATGCTAATCACCGTGAAGAAATCGATGAAGTTTACTGTGGTGATATCGCGGCTATCGTTGGTTTAAAAAATACTACAACCGCAGATACATTATGTGATGAGAAGAATCCTGTTATTTTAAAAGGAATGGACTTCCCAGAACCAGTTATTGCACAAGCAGTAGAACCAAAAACTAAAAATGATCAAGATAAAATGGCTTTAGCATTACAAAAACTTGCTGAAGAAGATCCAACATTTAGAATGCATACTGACCATGAAACAGGTCAAACTGTTATCGAAGGTATGGGTGAATTACACTTAGACATTATCGTTGATAGAATGAGAAGAGAATTTGGTGTTGAAGCCACTGTTGGTGCACCTCAAGTAGCATATCGCGAAACATTAACACAAACCGCAGAATGTGAAGGAAAATATATCAAACAATCAGGTGGTCGTGGACAATACGGACATGTTTGGGTTAGATTTGAACCAAACCCTGAAAAAGGATATGAATTCGTTGACAATATCGTTGGTGGTGTAGTACCAAGAGAATATATTAGTGTTGTAGATAAGGGCTTGCAAGAAGCTTTAGCTACTGGTGTACTTGCTGGTTATCCAATGGTAGATGTTAAATGTACATTATTTGATGGATCATATCATGATGTAGACTCATCAGAGATGGCATTTAAAATTGCAGCATCTATGGCTTTAAAAGAAGCTAAAAACAAATGTAAACCAATATTACTAGAACCAATTATGAAAGTAGTAGTAGTAGCTCCTGAAGAATACACAGGCGGTGTTATGGGAGATATTACATCACGTCGTGGTAAACCAATTGGCCAAGAAGCAAGAGGCAATGCAATTAGTTTCCAAGCTATGGTACCACTATCAGAGATGTTTGGTTATGCAACAAGTTTACGTTCTAATACACAAGGACGTGGAACATTTACGATGACTATGGATCATTATGAAGAAGTGCCAAAATCAATTGCAGAAACCATTATTAAAAGAAATGGTGGCAATTAATTAAAAATATTAAATAAAATTACTAAAATAACTTGTATTTTTCCAAAAATTTGGTAAAATAGAATAGTAAATCAATATGAAAGAGAGGAAAAAAATATGGCAAAACAAAAATTTGACCGTTCAAAACCACATGTTAACATTGGTACAATTGGCCATGTAGACCATGGTAAAACAACCTTAACTGCGGCAATTACAAAAAGACAAGCAGAAAAATTTGGTGGAGAATTTGTTGATTATGCAAATATCGATAAGGCTCCAGAAGAAAGAGAAAGAGGTATCACAATTAACACAGCTCACGTTGAATATCAAACAGCAACAAGACACTATGCTCACGTTGACTGTCCAGGACACGCTGACTATGTTAAAAACATGATTACCGGTGCAGCTCAAATGGATGGAGCTATCCTAGTTATTGCTGCAACTGATGGACCTATGGCTCAAACTAGAGAACACATCTTATTATCAAGACAAGTTGGAGTTCCTAGAATGGTAGTATTCATGAACAAATGTGATATGGTTGATGATGAAGAATTATTAGACCTAGTAGAAATGGAAATCAGAGAATTATTAACTGAATATGGTTTCGATGGAGACAATACTCCAATTATTAGAGGTTCTGCATTAAAAGCTCTTGAAGGAGATCCTAAATATGTAGAAGCTATTGATAAATTAATGGATGCTGTTGACGAATGGATTCCAACTCCAGTAAGAGATACTGATAAACCATTCTTAATGAGTATTGAAGACGTATTTACTATCACAGGTCGTGGAACAGTAGTAACTGGCCGTGTTGAAAGAGGAAAATTAAAACTTAACGATACAGTAGAAATCGTTGGATTAAAAGATACTAAATCAACAGTAGTAACTGGTATTGAAATGTTTAGAAAACAACTTGATTATGCAGAAGCAGGAGATAATGCTGGTGTATTATTACGTGGTATTGCTCGTGAAGATGTAGAACGTGGTCAAGTATTAGCTAAACCAGGAAGTGTTACTCCACATACTAAGTTCAAAGCTGAAGTATACGTACTATCTAAAGAAGAAGGTGGAAGACATACTCCATTCTTCAGTAACTATCGTCCTCAATTCTATTTTAGAACTACAGATGTTACAGGTGTAGTACAATTACCTCAAGGTGTTGAAATGGTTATGCCAGGAGATAATGTTACTATGGAAGTTGAACTTATTGCTCCAATTGCCGTTGAAAACGGAACTGAATTCTCAATTCGTGAAGGTGGACGTACAGTTGGTGCTGGTAAAGTAACTGAAATCTTAAAGTAATTAGAAATTAAATAGATAAGTTTGATACTTATCTATTTTTTTTGCTACGCTGTTCTAAGAATGGAGATGTATTATGGATAATTTAGTTATAAATAAAAAGAAAAGAAATTAAATTATAGGAATGAGTCAAACACCGACATATAAGTACAGTAATAAAGGATATCTGTACTTTTTTTAATTTAAAATATTTACATTTTTTCTATGTTATGGTACAATTTCTATGTTGCTTGCCTAGTAGCCAAGCGGTAAGGAATCGGACTCTGACTCCGACACTTCATTGGTTCGAATCCTATCTAGGCAACCATTTTTATTATAGAAGGTGAAACGATGAATAATAAAGAATATGCTAATTATTTAATACCAAATGTTAAACATGAATATGATTATTACTTAGATTTATATAAAAAAAGGAATTTAAAAGAAGGAGCATATGTATTAAGAAGTGCTCCTAGTCCTACTGGAAAAGTTCATATTGGTAGTTTAATGAATGCTTTAATTAATACATGGTTTGCTAAACAAACTAATGGTATTTGTTATTTAAGAATTGAAGATACTGATCAAAAAAGATTAATAGAAGATGGTATTAATGGTATAATAAATGATTTTAATGATTTAGATATTCATTTTGATGAGTATCCTAATCATGGAGAATATGGTCCATACATTCAAAGTGAAAGAAGAGATATATATGCTTCTTTTGCTAAGAAACTTATTACAGAAGGATTAGCATATCCATGTTTTTGTTCTAGTAAAGAATTAGATTCCATTAGAAAAGAACAAGCAGATAAAAAAGATAGAATTGGTTATTATAGTAAATATGCTAAATGTAGAGATTTAACTATGAATGAGGTTATTGCTAGAATCAAGAATAACGAGCCATATATTATAAGATTAAAATCACAAGGAGAATTTAATAAGAAAATAATTCTTAATGATTTAATTAAAGGACAAATAGAAATGCCTGAAAATGATATTGATGTGGTAATAATTAAAAGTGATGGGCTACCTACATATCATTTTGCACATGCTGTAGATGATTTTTTAATGGGTACTACGCATGTAATAAGAGGGGATGAATGGCTATCTAGTTATCCTATTCATCATGAACTTTTTAAAGTATTAGGTTTTAAACAACCAAAATATGCACATATGGCTCCAATAAATATAAAAGAAGAAGATACGGTTAGAAAGATAAGCAAAAGGAAAGACCCCTGGGCAAGAATAAGTTATTATGATGAGATGGGTATTCCTACGGAAGCATTAAAGTTATATATTGCAACGCTTACTAATTCTAATTTTGAGGACTGGTATAATACAAACCAAGATAAGGATATTAAGGATTTTACTTTTTCATTTAAAAAGATGTCCCTTAATGGACCAAATTTTGATCCTTTGAAATTGAGTAATATTGCTAAGACTTATATTAGTAGATTAAAGGCAGATAAATTATATGAATACTTAGTTAATTATACTAAAAAATATGATTTAGAATTTTATCAGTTAATAGAAAAATATAAAGATTATACTATAGATATTTTAAATATTGAGAGAAATATTAAGAAACCAAGAAAGGATTTTACTAATTATCAAGATATAAGGAAACATATTTGGTATATGTACAATGAATTATTTGATTTAAAGGAAGATAAATATGATGATGTAGAAATAAAATCATATTATAATAAAGATATATTGTTAGATTATATTGATAATTATTATAATGTTAATGATGATAAAGATATCTGGTATGAAAAAATAAAGGAATTAGGTATAAAATATAATTTTTGTCCATCTGTTAAGGAATATAAGGAAAATCCTAGTAATTATTCAGGGCATGTGGGGGATGTATGTGAATTAATTAGAGTGTGTGTAACTTCGTTAACTATGACTCCTGATTTGTATGAAATATTAAGATTATTAGGTAAAGATAATATACGTAAGAGAATTTATTTATTTAACGAGTATTTAGATAAGAAATTATAATTGGTTATAATTTCTTTTAATATACAAACCTTTAAAGAAAATACAAGAAAATATTGTCAAGAAAAAAAGAATATGTTATAATGTAGTTGTTCTTATTTGAGAACAATACTTCTTTTCTCGGTCTGTTGGTGAAGTGGTTAACACGTCGCCCTCTCAAGGCGATATACATGGGTTCAAACCCCATACAGATCACCAGTGTGTATTTTGCCCTTAGATAATAAGGGTTTTTTAATGAATTGATGTGTGATAGGAATATTTTATTATGTCTTTTTTTTTGATGCTTTATAACAATAGTTTGTTTTTTTTCTAAAGTAATTTTTTCTCAAAATCTAAAATGGCATATATATTCTGAGCAAATACTAACCAATATTTGCTTTTTTCTTTATTCTATGATATTATATAGGGGATTTTTGGGGGGTATATATGAATAATTTTGTTAATCGTGAGCACTTGAATGTTTATTTGAAATCATTAAGATATATAGGACAAGGAAGTCAAGGAGTATGTTATTTAAATATTAAAAACAATACTGTATATAAGATATTTCATGCTTATTATGATGATGATGGTGTTTATTACGATGAAAAAGAAATATTAAAATTTAGTAATATCCATAATGATACTTTTATATGGCCTCATAATATTGTAAGAGTAAATAAAGAGATAGTTGGTTATACTATGCCGTATGTTAAGGCAAGAAATTTCCATGAAATAAATCCACTTAATATAAATTTAAATACTTTAGAAAAGGCTATTAACAGAACATATCAAGATATTCTCTTAATTACTCAAAATAATGTTAGAATGTATGATACTACTTATAATGTTATGTATACAAGTGGTCATATTTATGTTATTGATACTATAGAATATGATTATGCAAAAGTAACATATTTAGAGAATAGAGAGAGTATTGATGAATTAGTTAAATTATTTTTAGTAGATAATTATTTTGATCATTTTGTTAGAGATAGTAAAATATTAAGTGAAATGTATGATAGTAAGGGTGTAGACAGTATATCTTTCATAAAAGAATTTAAGAATGAATTAAGTAATTACATTGGGATAGAAGTTAATACTTTAAATAAGGCTAAGTCTTTAGTTAAAAGAGTAAATATGCCTAGTTATGGAAGAAGTATAACCAAGATTAGCTATTAATAGTTAATCTTTTTTCATGTGTTTTTGCTACGCGGTTATAACAATATGTATAATAATTTCAAAATGGATAAATTCTTGTATTTAGTCTTATTTTATGTTAGAATGAATGTAGAGAATGAGGTAGGTAAGATGAGATTAAATAATAAAGGGTTTAGTTTAATTGAAATTCTTTCTGTTATTTTAATATTATCTATTATTTTAGCTATTGCTATTCCTAATACCACATATAGTATTAAAAAAGGAGAAAGTAAGATTTCTTCTATAAATGATGAGGTTATTTTATCTTCGGCTAATCTTTATGTAGAGGAATTTCAAGTTGAACTTAATTGGTATATGGATAATAATCTTAGAACAACATGTTTTTCTACTTATAAATTAGAAGAAAAAGGTTATTTAACAAATGACAATTTAAAGAGTTATAGTGATAAATATATTAAAGTAGTACAAAATAATGGATTAAATTCTTATTATTTTACTGATACTTGTAATAATTTATAATTACTATTTATAAATTATTAAAATCAATGATATAATTAAATAGGAGGAATAATATGAAAATAGTGATAAGTGCTGGGGGTACCGGAGGGCATATTTATCCCGCTTTAGCCATTATGGAAAAAATAAAAAAAGAGGATAAGAATACAGAAGTTTTATATATAGGTACTTATAATAGAATGGAAAGCGAATTAATTCCAAGTATGGGTATTAATTATAAGAGTCTTAAAATAATTGGATTTAATCGTAAGAAAATATTATCTAATTTTAAAACTTTAAACTTATTTTTAAAAGCAATAAAGCAAGCTAAGAAATATCTACTTGAGTTTAAACCAGATATTGTTATTGGCTGTGGTGGTTATGTAACGGCTCCCGTGATATATGCGGCGAATAAACTAGGTATTAAGACTTTTATTCATGAACAAAATAGTGTTGTTGGCATGAGTAATAAATTTTTAAGTAGATATGCTACGAAAATTGGGGTATCATTTAAGGAGACATTAAATGATTTTCCTAAGGATAAGGTTGTACTTACAGGAAATCCCTGTGGTGACCATGCTACTAAGGTGAAAGGAGCTAGTAAAAAAGAATTTGGTTTAAGCGATAAAAAGAAACTAGTTTTAATTGCCATGGGTAGTTTAGGAAGTAGAACTGTTAATGATAAAATTGTATCTTATTTAAATGATTTTGATGATGCCTATGAGGTTCTTTTTGTAACGGGTAAGGCTTATTATGATAAAGTTAAAAATTTAAAGACTAAGGCAAATATTAAGATAGTTCCTTATATCAATGAATTAGTTAGAGTTTTAAAAATTACTGATGTATTTGTAACACGTGCCGGGGCCTCAAGTATTAGTGAAATCGAGGCTTTAAAAGTTCCTGCAATCTTTATTCCAAGTCCTTATGTTCCAAATAACCATCAATATAAAAATGCATCTGTCTTAGTTCAAAATGGTGCAGGCATCATGATAGAAGAAAAAGATTTATCTAAAGAAAAGTTACTTCATGAAATAGATGTTTTATTAAATGATAAAGATAAGTATAATGAGATAGTTAAAAATCTAAATAAAATTAAAATTGATAATAGTTTAGATAAAATATATGAAATAATAGAAAACTTGGTGAAATAATGGACATTAACGAAAAAATAGAAAATCTAATAAATTATATAAGTAAGAATAAATTAGCAAAATACTTAGAAAATATTAATCTAAAAATCTTTAATACTTATAAAGTAAATGCTAAAGCTAGATTGGTTGTTTTTCCTAAAGACATTCAAAGCTTAAAAAAAATAATTAAAAATATTAAAGATAATCATTTAAAGTATTTTGTTTTAGGAAATGGTTCAAATGTTATATTTAATTTTACCTTTTATGATGGTGTAATTATAAAGTTAGATAAATTAGATAAATTACAAATAGATAACACTCTAGTAACCGTGGGAGCCTCTTATATGTTACCAAAATTATCTTATCAAATGGCTAAGAAAGGCTTATCAGGTTTGGAGTTTGCTTATGGCATACCTGGATTGATTGGAGCAAGCGTGGCAATGAATGCTGGGGCCTATAAAAAAGATATGTCTAGTGTAGTTCGTAAAGTTAAAGTTTTAACTCCTGATCTTCAAATAAAAACATTATTTAATAAAGATTTGCAGTTTGCTTATCGTGATTCATTTTTTAAACATAATAAAGGATACATTATTCTTGAAGTTACTTTAAAACTAACAAAAAAGAGTGAATTAGAGATTTTAAGTTTAATGAAAGAAAGAAAGATAAAAAGAATTGAAACCCAACCTTTAAATTACCCTTCTGCAGGAAGTGTTTTTAGAAATCCAGATAATGAATATGCTGGAAGTTTAATTGAACAGTGTAATCTAAAAGGTTATCACATTAACGGGGCTACAGTATCTACAAAGCATGCTAATTTCATAGTGAATATAGGTGGTTGTACAGGAGAAGATATAGTTAAACTAATTAGTCATATAAAAAAAACAATTAAAGAAAATTACAACATTGATTTAGTATTAGAACAAATCATTATAAATGGTGATTACAGTGAGTAATAAAAAAATTAAAGTTAAAGTTAAAGTAAGAAAAATAAAATTTTTAAATATTATATTATGTTTGCTTATTTTATATATTATTTATTTTATAATAAGTACTATTATAAATAAAAAAATATCAAATATTTATATAACTGGTAATAATATTATTAGTGATAAAGAGATAATAAGTACTACTAATTTAGAAGATTATCCATCTTTTGTTTTAACGAGTTCTAGCAAAATAAAAAAATTATTACTAAAAAATGATTACATCAAAGAAGTTGAGGTAACAAAAAAAGGATTCGGTAAAATAATTATTAATATAAAAGAAAAAAAGATATTATTTAAAGAAAAAGATACAAATAAACTAGTTTTAGAAGATAAAACTAAAGTAGATAATATTTATAGTATAGATGAAGTTCCTATCTTAATAAATACAGTAGATTCAAGTGAATATGATTACTTTATAAAAAAAATTAGTAAGGTAGATAGTAACATTTTACTTAAAATAAGTGAAATTGAATATGCTAAAGTTGATGTTGATAAACAAAGATTTTTATTATATATGAATGATGGTAACTATGTCTATATTACTCTAAGTAAAATAGAAAATTTAAATAAATATGAAGAAATATACAATAGTTTAGAAGGCAAAAAAGGAATAATATACCTAGACTCAGGGAATTATTTTGAGGAAGTAAATTAAGTATTTACTAATTTGAAAAAACATTATATAATTAACTATAGAATTGTGAGGACGTTATGGAAGATTATCAAATACCATATCATGTAGCTATCATAATGGATGGCAATGGTAGATGGGCAAAAGAAAAAGGAAGAATTAGAAGTTATGGACATGAAATGGGTGCTAAAACACTAAAAGAATTAGCTTTGTATGCATTTTCTAAAGGAGTTAAAATATTAAGTGTTTTTGCATTTTCGACGGAAAACTTTAAAAGAAGTGAAGAAGAAGTAGGATTCTTGATGAATTTATTCATTAAATTATTTAATACAGAATTTAAGATATTCAATGAGAAAGATATCAAAGTAGTATTTTCTAAAAAAGAAAGTGGTTTACCCCCTAAAGTAGAAGAAGCAATTAAAAAAATAGAAAACGATACTAAAAATAATCAAAGTGGTATCTTCAATATTTGTATAAACTATGGAGGAAGAAGTGAAATTGTTGATACTTGTAAAAAAATAACTAGCAAAGTATTAAATAATGACATAAGTATAGATGATATAAATGAAGAATTATTTAGCAATAATTTATATAATAAATTACCTGACATTGATTTACTTATTAGAACTAGTGGTGAATATCGCATCAGCAATTTTATGATGTGGCAATTATCATATAGTGAAATGTATTTTACAGATACGTATTTTCCTGATTTTAAGCCTAGTGAATTAGATAAAGCATTTATAAATTATAGCAAAAG
>CAJKHY010000001.1 GCA_905199855.1 uncultured Clostridium sp. | reverse complement strand
AATTTGGATTCCATGCTTTGAAGCCATAACCAAAGTAAACATCAATATTTGGAGCATCTGGATAATTATCGTAGCCTGGTAATAAACCTTCTACCATGTATTCTTTTGAATTACCTATTATGCCATGTTCTCCTGCATAAAATATTACTGTTACTCTTTCAGTTTCATCATCAATATCGTTATTATTGAAATCAGCAAAGTATTGTGCTGTGTATGTTGCATCTTCGGTTACTGTTGTGTTGATTTCTTTATCCCAACCATTTGCTTTATAGTTTTCATTTGCTTTTACTTTTGGAATTACAATGTTCGCTTGTTCAAATGTTAAGCCTGTTAGGATATTTTCATATGTTGTTGTTCCTTCTAATATACCATGTTCTCCTGCCAAAAATTCAATAGTATAATGTTCTTCTTCTCTGTCATCAATATTATTATTATTGAAGTCTGGATAAAATTCCGCAGTATATTCAACACTAGCACTTACAGTTTTATTAATCTTTGGTGTCCATTCCTTGAACTTGTAGTTCTTATTTGGCACTGGTGTTGGTATAATTATGTTTGCTTGCTCAAAAGTTAAGCCTGTTAAAATGTTAGTATAAGTTGTTGTTCCTTCTAAACTACCATTTTCCCCTGCTTTAAATGTAATGTTATAATGATCTTCCTTAGCATCATCTATATCATTATGATTATAATCAGCATAATATGTCGCATATACTGTTTTATTTGATAAGATATTAGATAATGTGTCATTCCAGCCATTAAATACATGATTTATTTTTGTAGGTGTTTTTCCTGAATAGATCGCGGTACCACCAGCATTGACCTTATCGGTTGCTAGTAAAGTAACTTTATCATCATCCATAAATCTAACCACATAACTGCGTTTTTCACAATTATATTGTGCAACAACATCTATGTTAGAAGTTACGTTCTGAATAGAATCACTCCACCCAGTAAATTCATAATTGCATATTTTGCTGTTAGGTCTTTTCGGAGTTTCACCTTGGTAACTGGCACTGTTACCTTTTTCAATTGTTTGTTCATCGAGAATAGTTCCGTCATAGTTTTTGAAAACTACTGTGAATGTTTCTTTTTCGGGCACGTTATTATTCTTTTTTATTCCAATTCCTCTTGGACTAGCAAAAGAGAACATGAATAGACTTACAAAAATGAATAATATTAGTGCAACAATTTTTCTTTTACTCATAAATTTAAACCTCCCTTATTATATTTTATTTGTAAAATAATGTTTTTTGTAAGAACTAATCTTACATATTTATTAATATATATTGCTATAGATTAATAATTGAGCAATGTTTACTATATAATTGTGCTAATAAGCAAGAAGAAATATAAAGTAAACCACAAACATAAAATTTACGAAATTTACTATAACACAAAAGTTCTAAATTCGCAAGAAGAAATTGTTTTTTTAGTAATATTTTGGATATTTTTGTTGTTTTTGTGTGCATTTTATCAAGTTTTTCTAATTTTTCAAAAGATGCAAACAATTTTTTTGACTTACATCAAATATGCTCTTTTTCTACAAGTAATAGCTTTTTGTTTTTACCGTAGACATAATTCCGACAGTAGCTGCCGTACTTTATTTTTTGTTTTTGTTTTGCTATGCTGTTATAATTTTTAGGTTTTATTTTACAAAAACTTATCTTTTTATTTAATTTTATTTTTTTAATATTTTGTTGATGATGGTATTTATATTTATATCTATCAATTTGTTCTTATAACAATTAAATATACAAGACTTTGTAATCAGCTTTTTATCTGAAGATTTGACATATAATGGTGTTATTTGAATGGTAGTTTTGGATATATTTTAAGTTTATACATTTTTTTCATGATAAGTATTCCTCCTAACAAGTTTACTATACTGCAAGAAGAGAAATAAAATCAAACTGCAGAAATTAAAAAACGCCCGGTTGTTTTTTGACTTTTGGATGATTTTTGTGTCAGTTTTTAACAAACGCCCGTGTAGTTTTTGAATTTTTGTATATTTGATATTTTTTTTAATTTTTTTAATTTTTTTTATTTTTTTTATTTTTTTTAATTATGTGGGGGAATGATACTACTTGTAATTATGTTTGAATCACTTTTAAAACCGCTTAAATAATATGATGGAATTTTACCTTGTATTACTTTTAAAGCAATTGGAATGGTTCCTTTGATTTTGATGTCATTTGAAATATAAGGGAGAATCACTCGACTCTTTACTTCAATGGTTACTCCTACTTCTATGAGAGCGTTGTTGATACCGTATTCTTTGACATTTGTGCTAATACTGCTTGCTACATCTCCAATTAATTGCATTTTGACTGGAATTTTTGGACCTAGGTTAGATAGAAATATGCTATTAGAGTATACTCCTATTGGTATTTCATAGATTATTCCTCGTTTTAATTTGTTTTTATCTATGTTTAATAGTTTGTCATCTGTTAAATCTATATTGCCTTCTTCTATTTTGATTAGATGGTTTTGAATGTTGTTAGTAATTTTTCCTAATATTTTGGTAACGTTTATGGAATTGTATTCAATTAGTTGTATATCACCACTTTCATTCTTTTGTATGTTGAATATTTCATTTATGTTCATTTCTTTTTCTACTTCTTTGGTAACTGAGTTATTGATTATTTCTGTTAATATTTTGTTAACTTCTGTTTCGGCATACGACATGTAAAAGGGATTTATTTTTTTTGATATGTAATTGATAAGCATATACGATAAGACTAAACCGATAACTATGATGAATAATATAATGGATAGTTTAGTGTTAATTTTTTTCTTTTTTAATTTTTTTAATTTAATTCTTTTCATGGTTAATTATATGAAAAAAACAAGATAATTATTTTTTATCCTGTACTTTTTCAGTGATTTGTTTAAGTATTTATTATGAATTTAATATTTCATCAACTTTTGAAGAAATAGTCTTATCAGCAGCTTGGTATGTTGCTACAGTTTGTTGTAAGAATCTTGCATAATTCTCAATTGCTGTATAAAACATTTCAAACTTTGATGCTAATACATTGTATTTTTCATATAAATCAGATGCTGCTTGGCTTTTCCAAGTGTCTTCTGTATTAATTGTTGCCATTTTTTTAGAGGTTTCATCTAAAATTGATTTAATAGCTTCTGCTGATGTGTGTAATGAATTAGCAATATTAGTTACTTCTTCATATGATATTCTTTCTATCATTTGTATTCTCTCCTATAATTTTCCTGCTTGACTAGCAATCTCATTTTGAATGTTTTCTAAGTTTCTTGCTGTTTCAACTAAGAAAAGTCCATAGCTATCAATTACTTTTCCTAATTTTTCGATATCAGCTTTATATTCATTTACTTTGTTAATATAAGCTTGATTATCTTGTCCACTCCAAGCATTTCTTAGATTTTCAATGTTTGAGTATATTTTTGTTACTTCATTTTGATAATCTTGGGCTAAAGATTGAACTTCTTTACCACGAATACTTAGATTTTCAATATTAGCTTGAATATTCATGACTTGCCTCCTTAATTAAATTAGAATAAGTTCTGTACCATTACGGATATCAGTTTCTTTTATAATTAAATTAACGTCATAGATTTTTCCATCTTTTTTGTTAATTAAATTACCATATCCAAAAGCATTTAAATAAGATCCGTTTGTAAATTCAAAGATGCTTTTTTCAATTAGTTTTGTTACAGAATAAATATCTTTATCAATGGGTATTAATATCTCATATTTTTTTTCTATTTTTGGAACATAAACAATAACATCAACTTTATTATTCATAATCACCCTCCTCATAATTAATTAACTTAATTAGTGTCGGTTTTCCTTGTAAAATAACATATCCAAAGTTATTTCCAATGTTTTCTGTCATTTCTTTGTTGGTGTTGTTTAGTTTTATTACAAATTGGTCAGTTATTCCATCACCTAAGTAAATACCACTATTCTTATTTACTGTTTCCATATAGAATGATTCGTATTCCATTTTCTTTAATCTTATCATTGTATCTATTATAATAAATCTAATATTACCAAGACCTAAACCATCTATGATTGCTTTGTCAAATGCTTTTTTATTTTCAATGGTGATTTTGCTTCTAAATTCATCTAATGATATAATTACACAAACAAATTCTTTTGTTACTCTTTGTCCTGCTTCCTTATATTTCATCAAATTATTAATTAAACTAGTTACTTTTAAAGAAACTTCATCTAAATTATTGTTACAATATAACACATTATTTATTCTACTACTATCTAAGATACTATCTGTATCTATAGTCATTATATCTAAATTGTCAATCTTTGTCAATGACTTGACAAGACTCGATGTAAAGTTAATGTCTATATTTCTTGAACCAATTATGGTCATATAATTATCTTTAAAATTGTATAAATATGGTGTTAAACTGCTTTTTGATATGCCTATTGGAACTGCGGATAAATTCCCAAAATAAGGTTCTAATAAATTTTCTGTTACCCTGTCTGGTAAAATGGCAACTTCACTTGCTTTAGAATCACTAAATTGTATTAATTTTTGTGAAATAACTTTCAAATAATCACTTAAATTGTCATAATCGTATGGATAAGCCGTTTGAAATTCACATACTTTATCATTTATCCTAATAATACCACGCCCAAATGATTTGGATGGAAAAACATTATTAGTATTACCTAAAACTGATAAATAATCAGCTTTATCATTTAAAGAAAGTGCAATTGTTTCTTTAAAATTTTGAGATAATTTATATCTTATTGAATTAACACCACTAGTACTAATAATAAATGTAATGCCATATCTTTGCCCATCTCTAGTTAAAGTAATTAATGTATCTTGAAACTCATCATATAGTTCACTGAAAGCTTCATAATTATTAACAATTATAACAAGCATAGGTAGTGCATTACCACTTCCCATACAATATCTTTTATAATCACCATTATAATTAGCAAATAATTCTTTTCTTTTCTCAATTTCTTTCATTAAATTTTTAAATATGTTAGTTATTTTTTCTCTATCATCTTTTAAAATTATATCTCCTATTTGAGGGGCATCTGCAAAACTTTTTAGTGTTTCGCTTCCAAAATCTAAAATATAAAAATTTACTTCGTCAGCTGTATGATCTAATATTGTTGAATATATTATAGTACTAAGCAACAAATCTTTACCACTACCAGGATAACCATATATTAAGGTATTACCTACATCAGTTAAATTTATTGTTAATAAGCCTTGTCTTTGATTTTCAGGATCATCATATTCGCCAATAACAGGATCTATTTCAAATGGTGAACTTTCATAATTATATTTTTTAATTAAATCTCCAATATAAATAATATCAGGAATACGATCAAGCCATAACTTATCTAATTTAATATTTTCTGACTGTGCTACATCACTTAAATATCTAACTATATTGCCCAATTCCTCTCCTTGGGCTATCATATCATTTTTTTTGCTATCATCTGCACTTTTTATAATATTACCAATGTTAGTAATAAATGATAAACTTCTATCTATTTTTTTCTTTAATTTATCAGTTGGAAAATAACCACCACCGCACCAAGCAGATTGTCCTAAGGCAAATAAGTCATTGTAACCTACTTGCAAGTAAAAGCGTCCTGCATTTTTTAAGGATACCGCATCCGGTCTTTTGATAACATCCATACTATCACTTTTTTCTTGGACTTTTAAACATATTCTAAATCTGCTATTACTCCATATTTGATCATCAACAATTCCTGATGGTTTTTGTGTTGCTAAAATTAGATGTATTCCTAGGCTACGACCAATTCTGGCTATGCTAATTAATTGATCCATAAACTCAGGTTGTTGTACTTTTAATTCAGCAAATTCATCACAAATAATAAACAAATGGGAAATTGGCATATCTATTTTACCATCACGATATGCTTTTTGATATTTATAAATATCAATGGTACTCTCGCCTAGGGTTTCTTTTGCTTGGTTAAACATTTGTTGTCTTCTTCTTAATTCACTTTGAATAGAAGCGAAGGATCTTTTTAATTCAGTAGTATCTAAGTTTGTTAATGTCCCTACAATGTGGGGTAATTTATAACCAGTATCTTTATTTTCAAAAGCTCCTGCTAAACCACCACCTTTATAATCAATCAATACGAATTGAACTTCTAATGGACTATAATTAACCGCCATAGAAAGAATAAAAGTAATAATTAATTCACTCTTACCACTACCAGTCATTCCTGCGATTAAACCATGAGGTCCATGAAATTTTTCGTGTAAATCTAAGTATAATAATTCTTCATTTTTAGTTACCCCAATAGGACATGACAAACTATGAATAGGACTACTATCATGCCATCTGTTTATGGCATTTAATTGTTCTACTTTACCAACATTATACATTTCTAAAAAACCTATACTATTAGTTAAAATACTATTTTGCTTAGAAAATTTTATTGGTATATTAGCAACATGTTTGCAAACGTCATACATATCAATATTTTCTTTATTATCTAATATAAAAGTTTTTTGTTTATTAATGTTTAAATCATTTTCTATAATTGCACTTTTATTTTCATCCAAAACTATAAAATTAGAGCATTCATTTGGCAAATTAGATAATCCATCATTTAAGATTATTATGCTAAAACCTAAATTTCTTTTTTCTGCTAATACTTGATTTATTATTTCTAAATTCCGCATTTTCTTAATAGAATTAGTAATAATCACATAATATGGACTAACATCCTTGTATGTAATATCACTAATAGTCATTTTATCAGCATCGCTATATTTTCTGTGTGAGAAAACTTGCTCTAAATAGAAAGAAATTTTACTAGCTTCATCGTAATTCTCAGCAAAAAATCTCATTTCTCTTAAATTATCCCAAACAAAAGGAAGAATTTTAAACTTTTTATAATAATCATAATCATCATTATCAATCATAAAAACTAATTTTACATCTTCATAACTATGAAAAGCAATCAATTCTAGAATCAAATTATCTAGTAATCTTTTCCTTAAAATATCATTTCCAACAACTACTACATTATTTTTAGTTGTTAAGGATAAACATATAGGAACGTTTTCAATTTCATGTGATTCACTTACTAATTTTGCTAGAGTTTCTTTTAAATCGTCAGTTGACAAACTAAAGTGTTCACTTGGTGCATTCAATTCTACAGCGAGACTAGTATTACCAAGGCCAAGTCTAAGTGATAAAAAGTCATCATGTTCTATTTTTCTCTCCCATAAATTTCTTTTTTTCATTAAGATAATATTTTGGCATTCTTTTAAGCCTAAATTATTTTCTAAAAGTATTTGAGTTTGTCTTTTCTTGAGTGTCTCTATTTTTGTTTGTTTATCTTTTAAATATTCTCGATATTTTTCCTGTCTTAGTTTTTCTCTTGCTTTTTTTTCTTTCTTTTCATATCTTCTCATTAAACTTGGCCATAGAAAAACGCTCATAAGCATTCCAAATGAAATAAGTAATGTTGGAAATGATTCACTTATGGTGTTTTTTTTCGTTAAGACATTACCTAAAGCCATAACACCATAAATACAAGATGACATAGCCATAGTAAGCATAGGCCCCACTGTATATATGATTGGTCTTTCTTTTTGTGATTCACCCTCAGGCGGAGAATCAAAAGAAATATTCTCTTTTTCAATCGAAGTAACAAATCTAGGTGCTCTATAAAAATAGTCTTGCTCATCATATAATAAAATTTCTTCTTCATCTCCTGTTTCTTTTTTTCCTAGGTAAGAATTTTGATTAATATGACAAGGTGTAAAACAATTCTGATTTATATTTATTTTGCTTGCAGGATTATTAATGAATAAACTGTTACCTATTATCAATATCTTCAATCCCATAATAAACACTAAATCACCTGTAGTAAGCATCATGT
The DNA here is from genome assembly GCA_905199855.1 of uncultured Clostridium sp. Classification (GTDB taxonomy): domain Bacteria; phylum Bacillota_I; class Bacilli_A; order RF39; family UBA660; genus CAG-762. The sequence continues at coordinate 81,225 of CAJKHY010000001.1, read as the reverse complement.
TTTGTATTCTTTTTCCATTAACAAAAATTAAATTATTTTGATTAGTAGATTCAATAGTAAAAACATTATTCTCCTGTTTGATTTTAGCATAATTAGCACTAATAATATTACAATTATAATTAATTACATCATTTATAGTATTTCCTATAGTAATTTCATTAGTATTTACCATGTAATTAACATAAGTATTGTCACAAACCTCAGTACAATATAAAAGATAGTTATATTTTTCACCATTTACCTTAATAGTATAAAAATTATCTTTGTTCAAAACAATAAAATCAACTATATTATTGCCATTTAATATTTTAACATCAAAATTACTTTTTAAAATCCATTTATCATCAATACCTTCGACACTTATTAAATTTCTTTCTTCTCCACTTACTTTATCAGTTATAAAATAACTACCAGTAACTTTTGATGGCAAAGTAAAATTAATAAGCAAATCATTTTTAATTAGAGTTATAAGCACATTAATACACCTCTTTATTCTAATAATAGTATAGTATAAAATTATTTAATAGTCAATTGTCGAAAGAAAAAAAGCACTTTTTTGGTGCTAATTTTCACTTCTTATATTTTCAGTTATTGTTTTTAAATTGTTAAAATCATAATTTAAGGAAGCATCAAAAGAATTATATTTTTGAATAACTCCACCAACAACCATATTATTTAATTTACGAAATCTTATTATTAAATCTCTTATATTTTTTTCAAAATCTTTATAATAATTATAAGAGTTATCAACTTCGTCTAGTGATGTCACAGTAATATCTCTTATATTAATATACTCTTTTTCTAAAGAAGATAATATCATATTAATTTTATATATTTCTTCATAAAGATTAATGGTGTCAATTTTAATTTTTTCCTTGTTCATGATATCCCCCTTTTTTTATTTATGCCCATTTACTATTACTTTTGGTTGAAGAATCATATACTTTTGATGTAGTTCTAGCCGCCTTTTGCTCATTTCTCATAGAATTAGCATTAATAGCACTATCACGACTTGAAATAGATGTGGTTTTTGTTGATGGCGTAGTTTTTATTGATGAACCAGATGAATACTTAGCATTTGTTGTTGGTTTTGTAGTTGTTGATGACATTGAACTTGATGAAGAACTGATCGATCCTCTTTTTGAAGATGAATTACTATTATTACTTCCAACATTTATATCAAAAATGCTTTTGTGTTGATTAGATGATGAACTACTCTTACTAGAAAATGACGGAGAATTATCAGTTTTACCTAAAATATCCATTTTTTCATTCGTATAACTACTCTTAGTACTTGAAACGTTAGTGTTTATTGACCTTGATGCCATTTGTTCTTGTTTCATAGAATTAGCATTAATTGCAGAATCTCGACTTGAAATTGACGATGATGTATCACGAGATCTACCATACATTCTAAAATATTCATCGTCACTTAAATGTGAGCTTATATTACTTGAAGTTGTATCAGAATTTCTAGTATTACCACCTAAGCCAAAATTAGAATCAGTTACTACATAAGGATTTCCAGCAGCATCTCTTTTTAAAACAGGTTCTCCATTGGCGCTTGCTTTAATTAGTTGATCCGTCAATGCTTGTGTCGAATTATATGCAGAATTTATATCTCCACCACTATTTTCTAAAAATCTATTGTATTCATGAGAAATTATTTCAGCATCTCCACTTTCTACAACAACTCCATCACTATTTACCCAATTACCATCTGTTGCTTTTGTAAAGCCTTTTTGCATCATAATTGTTTCAGTTACATTACTATTACTGATATTTGATGGAACGCTTGTCATACCACCATTATTAGATGTTGAAGGCGTAGGCTTATACTTTCCGTTTTGATCAGCACCCAAAATACCATACATCTTATTAAGATCGTTTGAGCCTGCTAAAATAGGTTGCCCAGTATTAGGATCTGTTTTATACCAACCGCATGTTCCGTCATGACATTCCCATTTATAACCTGCCGCTTCTAATTTTGCTTTTTCTTCTGGTGTTAAATTTGTTAAATTAACTTGGCCTGTTTGGTTGCCGTTTGGATAAGGAGATGCGTTTGGTGAACCAATTGATGGTGATGAACCACCAGTACCTCCAAAATAACCAGAACCTCCAGTATAACCACCAGCAATTCCTGAACTGCTAGATATATTAGTACCTATTCCTGTTGCTCCTCCCGCCACAGAACCTATTGTAATTCCTAATAATGATGCTATTTCATTAGCAAACTCTTGATTAAATGATTTAGCAATTGCTTGTGTTGTTAAATCGTATTCTTGTGCTACATTAGTTGCTAAAAAATTAGCAAGTAGCATTAATTGATCATACGCTTTTGTAAATATTTTATTTAACGATGCATTTATAGTACTAGAATCTAACCCACTTACTCTTAAACATTCATTCCCTGCTGTAATGGCATGGCTACATTCATTTTGAAATGTTGTTAAAATATTCGTGGCATCTTTTTTTAGATTTAGGGCACAGTTTAATAATTGCTCACTGTCAACATATATATTATTCATCTATCACACCTCCTATAATCCCTGTATATCATTTGTAATCTTATTTTGTGTTGCTACTATATTATCAATTGCTTGTTTGTAAGTTGCTCCAAGTAATTGCAATGCTTTTATTGCTTGTTGCATTGTTACATCCATCTGCTCAACTTTAACAATGTATGCTTCACAGTCTTTTCCCATCCAAGATTCTCTTATTTTTGCTATTTCTGTTGTTTTAACTGAGTTCCATAGTTCACTTATTTTTTGAGATGAAGTGTTGATCTTTGTTACAATATTGTTTAATTCATCAATTGATAAAGATATTTTTGCCATATCTCATTCCTCACTTTCCTACTTTTATATTATTAGAATACCACATATTTTAATAACTATCAATAGAATTTTTAAAATTAAATTACTTTCCATAGGATGTTTCAAGGGCACTATAACGCGAGAGCAAAGGAAAAACATATAAAGATTTATTTGTTTTCCATTTTCTTTATATGTTCTATTCCTTTTTCTGTAACCATTCTACCTCGTGTGGTTCTTTTAAGCAATCCGGTTTGTAATAGATAGGGCTCATATACGTCTTCAATTGTTGTGGCTTCTTCTCCAATGGAATTGGCTATGGCATCTATTCCTACTGGTCCTCCATTAAATTTTTCAATGATTGATTTTAATAGATTATAATCTGTTTCATCTAATCCTAATTCATCTACTTTTAATCTATTTAAGGCTGTTTTCATGATATTTAAATCAATATAACCTTTACCTTCAACTAAGGCATAGTCTCTTACTCTTTTAAATAAACGGTTTGCTATTCGGGGAGTGCCCCTGCTTCTTTTAGCAAGTTCTATGGCTGCATCATCGTCGATATTTGTGTCTAATACTCTTGATGTTCTTTTTATTATTTTAAATAATTCTTCTTCATTATAATAGTTTAATTTGCATACTATTCCAAATCTATCTCTTAAGGGACTTGATAAATCGCCAGCTCTGGTGGTTGCTCCTATGAGTGTAAATGGTGGTAGGTTTATTTTAATATTACGACTGCTTCCATCATTGCCAATAATAATGTCTAAAGAAAAATCTTCCATGGCAGGATATAATATTTCTTCAATATATCTTGGTATTCTATGTATTTCATCAACAAATAGCACATCATTTGGTTCAATTGAGGATAGAATCGCGGCTAAATCGCCACTTTTTTCTATAGATGGTCCAGATGCCGTTTTTAAATTACTGCCTAGTTCGTTAGCAATAATGGATGCTAGTGTTGTTTTTCCTAAACCAGGTGGTCCATATAATAAAACATGATCTAATGGTTCGCTTCTCATGAGTGCACTTTTTATAAAGACACTGATGTTATTTTTTACATCTTCTTGTCCAATGTATTCATCTAAACTATCGGGTCTAATTGTTTTTTCAAAAGTATCTTCTTTTAATTCTTTAGAAGTTACTACTCTATCTTCTTCCATATTATATTTCCTTTCTATTTAATATTTTTTTAGAATTTTTCTTTTTATTAGGAAGTTGTATTCAGCTTCAAACATTTCGTTATCGGATTCTTTTTCATTTAGGTGTTTACTTGTTTCTTCTATTTCTTCTTCCCATTTATATATTAAGCTGTTATTTAGGTAATTGTTAAAGATAAAATCATATATTAATCTTTGGCTGATAATGTCGGCATATCTTCTCATTGGTGAACTGCTGTGTGAATAGGTATCCATGTTTAAGCCAAAATGGCCTTCGTTATCGATGGAATAATATGCTGTTCGTGATAATATATCTGCAATGTTTCTTACGTTGGTACTGTTTAATTCGTTTAGGTGAAATTTGTTGCTGTTGATATAGTCATAATACATTTTTAGTTTGTCATTCAATTCTTCTTTGCTTAATCTTTTGCTGTTTCTATACATGAATGGCATATCAATGTGTGTAAAATACTCCGCTGTTAGGTGGTTAACTAAAATCATTAATTCTTGGATGATGCTGGCTGATAGGTTGTTCATGGTGCTTTCTTTTGGTTCTACGCTGTAATTTAGTCTGTCTAATCTGTTTTGAATGTTACGATATATTTCTTTACTAGCATTTTCACGTTTTAATTTGTCTGTGATTAGGTAGGCGTTGAATAGGATGTTATTGCCGTTTTCATCTTTGATTAGTCGGTCCGCCCACTGGTAAGAATAATTTTCTTTGATGCAAATGAGGCTTTTATATATTTTTAGGTAATCTAAAATATTATTACCTATGAAATCAAAATTGGAATCTAAATTTATTTCATATGTAATAGCATTTTTTATACTGTTTTTGTTAAGGGAACACATGAATGTTGTTATTTCATCAGGTATCATGGGGACGATGCAGTCTTGTAAGTATAATGTTTCTCCTCTTAGGTATGCTTCGTTATTTATATTGCTTGTTTTTTTGATATAGGAAGGAATATCTACGATGTGGATATACAGTTTATAGTTACCATTTGGTAGTTCTAAAACGTAAAAGGCATCATCAAATAGGTTGGTTTTTGCCCCGTCTATTGTTATTGCGTTTTGTTGGGTAAGGTCGACTCTGTTATCTAAATTTTGATAAATGCTAGGTATTTCTTCTATGACATGTTGGGGAAAATGATATTTAATGCGATATTTTTTTCCTAATTCTTTTATGGTAACGTGATCGCTCATTTCTATGATGTTGAATATTTTTTTGATATGCCAAGAATTTTTGCAAGGGCTTTTGTTTATCATTTGTAAGTATTTTCCTTTGTTTTTTGTTAGGTCTTGGGGTTTCATGTTATACAAGAATAGTTCTAGTATTTTTTCATAGTAATTAATATCAGGATTGTTTTTTGGTAATTTTAGGTAATAATCTAAAACTTCTTCTAGGGCATCTTTGAATACTTTAACACCGTTTGGTTTAGATAATACAAAGTATTTTATTAATTCATAATCTTTGTAATAGAAGATTAGAAACATTAATATTTGGTAGTCGTCAGTGGTAAAACTGGCATCATCATTACTTATTTCAATTACTTTTTTTATTTTCTTTATTTTTTCTTTGTCTTTTACTAGGATGCTTAAGTTGTTGATGATGGTTATTGCTCCGTCAATATCGTTTTCTAGGATGTTTTTAGCTAGGGCTTTTCCTATTTTTGTGATAGTTTTGTAAAAGTTATTTAATAGTTCGGTGTAGATATTGTCAACATGGGTAAATTCTTCTTCTTTTAGGTATTCTTCTATTTTTTTGTTTTTCATAGGTACTGGACCCCCCTTTAGTTATTTTCTTCATCTGTACTAAGTATTTTTAGGAATGCTTCATCAGGTATTTCAACACGTCCTATTTGTTTCATTTTCTTTTTACCTTCTTTTTGTTTTTCAAGTAGTTTTCTTTTTCTTGAGACGTCACCTCCATAGCATTTTGCTAAGACGTTTTTTCTCATGGCTTTTATGTCCGCTCGAGAGATAACTTTGCTTCCGATAACCGCTTGGATTGGTATTTCAAACATTTGCCTTGGTATGATATTTTTGAGGTTTTCTACGATAATTCTTCCTCTTTTGTAGGCAAATTCTTTGTGTACTATGACACTTAGGGCATCAACGGCTTCGCCATTTACTAGGATATCTAATTTAACTAGATCTGATTCTTTGTAACCAATTAGTTCATAGTCAAATGATGCATATCCTTTGGTGGATCTTTTTAGCTTGTCAAAGAAATCATAAACAATTTCTGCAAGTGGTATTTCATAATGAATATTTACTCTTTTTGTATCAATATATTCCATGTTTAAGTAGGTTCCACGTTTATCTTGGCATAGTTCCATGATGCTACCGATATATTCACTTGGGACAAAAATGCTTGCTTTTACATACGGTTCTTTCACTGTTTTGATTTTTGTTTTATCAGGGAACTTGGATGGATTATCTATTGTAATAGTGCTGTTATCAGTTAGGGTTAGTTCATATATAACTGAAGGGGATGTTGCAATTAATTCAATATTGAACTCTCGTTCTATTCTTTCTTTAATAATTTCCATATGTAATAGGCCAAGGAAACCAGTTCGATAGCCGAATCCTAAGGAAATAGAGGTTTCTGGTTCAAATGTTAGGGCGGCATCGTTTAGTTTTAATTTTTCTAAGGCTTCTTTTAGATTAGGATATTTCTTTGAATCAATTGGGTAAAGTCCACAGAAAACTGATGGTTTGATTACTTTGTAACCTTCTAGCGGGGTTATATCTTTGTTCTTTTCGTCAGTTATGGTATCTCCTACTTTGACTAAGGTAATATCTTTGATGGATGCTGTAATGAAACCAACTTCTCCTGAAGATAGCATTTCTTGTGTTTCTTCTTTAGGTGTATGAACACCAAGTGATACTATGTCATAGCAAGCTCCAGTGGATAACATTTTTATTCTATCTGTGTTTTTTAAAGTTCCTTGGGCAATTTTTATTAGGGCTACGACGCCACGATATGAATCAAAATAGCTATCAAAAATAAGAGCTTTGAGTGGTGCTTCATCACTTTTTTTGGGTCCTGGTATTTTCTTGATTATGGTCTCAAGTAATTTATCTATGCCTTCACCAGTTTTGGCTGAGACTGGTATGATTTCTTCTTCTGTAAAGCCAAATGTGTCAATTAATTCTTGTTTTCTTAGAGGGACATCTGCGTTAGGTAAATCTATTTTATTGATGACCGGTACAATGACTAAATTGTTTTCTAAGGCTAGATAAACGTTAGCTAAGGTTTGGGCTTCAATGCCTTGAGTAGCATCTACGACTAAAACGGCACCTTCACAAGCCGCTAAACTTCTACTTACTTCGTAAGTGAAATCAACGTGGCCTGGGGTATCAATTAGATTTAATATATATTCTTCGTTGTTAAAGTTATATTTTAGTCTAACGGCATTTAGTTTGATGGTGATTCCTCTTTCTCTTTCAATGTCCATATTATCAAGTAATTGGTCTTTCATTTCTCTTTTTGATATTGCATTAGTTGCTTCTAAAATGCGGTCTGCAAGTGTGCTTTTGCCATGATCAATATGGGCTATAATGCTAAAATTTCTAATATTATTTTTTATACTTTCTTTCATATTCAAACCTCACCTATAAAAATAATTATAATATATTTTTTTCAAAAAGTATATTAAATTATACTAGAAGTAGACACTTTTAGAAAAAAAAGAAACTCTATTTTTTATTTAAGAGTTTCTTATCTATATAAACGCAAACCTTTTGCGATTCGCGGGCACATAAACTAAATTATGTTTCATATCCTTAAATATTATATTCAAAATAGGTAATCATATGACTGTTTTTTTAATTTTTTTATATTTTTTATTCAATGCTATGTATTTTAATTTTTTGTTCATTCTTGAATAACTATTATTTTTTATAATTTCTCTTGATTCTCGAGTAGTTAAGTTTTTAATTATACATTGGTTTATATAATAAATTATTTTGTTTACATCTTTTATTGATAATAATTCTCTATAATAAGTCCAACTTAATTTTGACACCATTGTGTCTTTTTTTCATACTAAATAATTTATAAAATTTTCTCATTCTATATAATGTTTTATAATTATATCGTTTTCCTGCTTCACTTAATATCTTTCCAATATTATAATAAGTATTTAAATCACTTTTATTAATTGAGTAATTTTTTACTTTACTATTTATCTCATTATTTATTAATTCATTTTTAATCTTATTATAATAATTCATATTTTACTCCTTACTATGGACTGCATGTTCTAATCTTATATCCATTTTTATTTAGTTTGATTTCTATACTACCATCTCTATCTGTTCTATAAATATTACTGTTTTTTAATATGTCAAGTATATTTTCTTTTGGATGCCCATATTTATTGTTTTTACCAACACTAATGATACTGTATTTAGGATTAATGTTGTTAATAAACTCTTTACTTGATGATGTATTTGATCCATGATGTCCAACTTTTAGGAAATCAATATTATTTAAATTATATTTTTTTAATATATCTTTTTCCTTCTCTATTCCAGCATCACCCATGAGAAGAAATTTATAATTGTTGTAATTAAAATAAATTACATTTGAATTATCATTTTCATTGTCATATTCTTTTGTATTTAAAAATTGTAATTTGTATTTATCAATATTTAGTTCTTTAATACATGAATAATGTTTTATGTTTTTCTTTTCTAATTCTTTTATTAATGCTTTTTCTAGTTCGTTGTGAGGACCACAGTTGAGGAATACTTTGTTAACTTTAAAATGGTTTACTAAATATGAACTACTTCCCATATGATCATAATCTCCATGTGGTGATTGTCAAAAAATAAGTCGAATTAAGGATAGAAAAAGAACTATCAACTTGATAATTCTTAGTATTTTTTAATTAATTTTTTTATTCTCGGTTTAAGATCATAAATCTCTTGTTGAGTTATATCATCAGATTCATTAATTGATAATTCAGGAATTGCAATACCAGTTTCAAGTTCAATCCAATCAGCTAATAATCTTCCATGGCAAAAATGTTCTTTATTTATTTCTAATCCAGGCAACTCATGACAAAGTAATATTATTTCTTCTCCAAATTTTTGTTTCAAAGTATCCATTAATTCATTTGGATTTAATTTTTTTAATCTTAAATTATAAAACTCTTTTATATACCAATTGATTAACTCATCTTCAGCTAAATTATCGGGATTTTGATCGTAGTATTGCCATAGATATAATCTTGGAGACATTTTCTTATATGCATTGCCATAAAACCCCCAGGCATTTCCACCATCACCAGTAATTGATACTAAATTACCACTTTTAGCATTTGCATAACAACTTGTTCCTTTTATAATCATCAAAACCACCTACAAACTAATTAATATTATATCATAATTTCTATAATTATACTAATTCATATTCTCTAACTGCAATTCTATCATCTGAACAATATTCAATTACAAACTTATTTTCTCTTTTGCAAATTAGAATTCCAATAGTACAATTATTACTTACTTCTTTTATGTTCTTATCTATATAATTCATATACTTTTGTACTTGTGAAATATATTCTACTTTAAATTCTGATACTTTTAATTCAACAACTACATAACAATTATATTTTATATTAAATAATAATAAATCGATATAGTAATTCCTATCTCCTATTTTGATTTTGTATTCGCTACCTATAAAGCTATATGAATTACCCAATTCTTTCATAAATGATTCAATATCTTCTAATATTAGATGATGTAATGCTTTTTCAGTAATTATTTCTATATTATTTTTATTTTTAATTAAAATAGGATTAGGTACTAAATCTTTTACTTCAACTCTATCTTTATATATTAGTTTATTTCTGGTTGCAACAGGTAATCTTTCATATTCATTATTTTTTACTATTTCTTCTAATTGTCTTTTTGAAAGATTTCGTTTTGACACTTGATTAATATAATAATTAATCTCATTAATGTTTTTAATTGGTAATAGAATTAGACAATGACTCCAGCTTAATTGTTGCACCAGTGGTGCGACTTTTTCATTACTAAATACATTATAAAATTGTTTCATTCTAAATAAAGTGCTTCTATTATATTTTTTACCAACTTCAATAACTAATTTTTTAGAGTATTCTTCAATTATATTATCACCATATTTTCCGCCTGCTTCAGTTAGTAATTTACCTATTTCTAAATATGTTATAACTTTGTGTCTTTCTTTTGAATAGTCTTTTATTTTTGAATATACTTCATTATCTATTATTTTATTTTTTATTTCATTATAATAATTCATATTTGCTCCTCTCTATGGACTACAAGTTTCAATTTTTAATTTCTTATTTTTAATTTTAAACATAATACTACCCTCTACATCTGTTCTATATATTTTTGAATCTTCTAAATTATCTAACGCTTCTTTATTTGGATGTCCATATCTATTATTCTTTCCAACACTAATAATTGAGTACTTTGGATTAATTGTATCTATAAATTCTTTACTACTACTTGTTTTACTTCCATGATGTCCTGCTTTTAAAACATCAATATCTGGTAAGTTATACTTATTTAATATTTCTTTTTCGGTAGTACCTGAAGCATCTCCCATAAACATAAATTTATAACCATTAAGTTCTGTATAAATTACATTACTATTATCGTTTTCATTACCATAATCTTTACTGTTCAAAAAATATAATTTACTATCATTGATATTTAATTCTTTAATACAACTATAATATGGTATTTTCTTCTTATTTAGTACTTTTATTAAATCTTGTTCTAGTTCATTAAACTCACCACAATTAAATATAACTTTCTCTACTTTAAAGTTTTCTACTAGATTTATAGCTTCACCCATATGATCATAGTCACCATGAGTTAGTATTAAATAATCTATTTTACTAATGCCTTTGCTTTTTAGATAAGGAATTATTATGTTTTTACTTATTTCATAATTATGATTACCTCCAGTATCTATTAAAATATTATGTTTGTTATGGGGATAATGAAGCAAGATGGAGTCGCCTTGTGAAACATCAAAGAAAATTATTTCCATGCTAGGATTAAAATTGATGCTTATTTTATGAATTATAATTATGATTAATAGTGGGATAAGATATTTTTTGTTTATTAAGAGTAAGGTAATTAATGCATAGTATATCATTATTAAATAAATACTAGGTTTTGGTAACTCTAAAAGCAAATGATTAATATTAGTTAAGGATAATGAGATACCTTCTAGGATGTCCATGATAAGTATTAAAATGCTATCTGTTGGTAATATTAAGGTGATAAAGGATAATGGTAATACTATATAACTAATAATGGGTACAAATAATAGGTTAATAAGAATGGATAAAAGGTTTGCTTGATAATAGTTACTAATGATAATGGGAAAACTTACTAAAAAGGAAATAAGTGAGGTAATAAATAATTTTTTGAAATAATTTTTATGTTTGTTAATAATGTGGGCAAATATGATTAGATAAAAACTAATTAAATAAGATAGTTGGAAACCAAGATTATAAATATAGAATGGGTTGATTAAGACTATTATTATAAATGTTAACATCATGATATTTTTGGTTTCTATTTTAAAATTTAATAGTTTATTTAAAGATAGTAAGATAAACATAATTCCACTTCTTAGGATTGATGGAGTAAAATCAGTTAAATACATATAGATAATTAGTATTATTATTAAAATAACGTATTTATAGTACCTGTTATAACTAACTTTATCTAATAATTTTAAGATAGTTCCTAGAAGTAATGTTAAGTGCATGCCGGAAATGGAAAATAAATGTGATAAGCCATTTACTTGATAGGAACTAAGAACTTCTTTATCTAAATCATTTTTGTTGGATAGTATAAAAACATTTAAATAGGTGTGAGCTTTTTTATGATTAATGTATTTTTGTAATTTGTTTTTGTAATGAATTAGTATTTTGCTGTTGTTTTTTACTTTGGTTATTTCACAGGCTGTTAGGATATAATAAATATTATTATTCTTTAGGTATGCACGGTAATTGAAAAGGTTGGGGACGGTGTTTTTACTAGGGAGTTTTAAAGTGCCTTTTGCTTTGACTTTGTCTCCGAGATTAATTTTATCTATTTTTTCATAATAATTTACTAAGATTTTTTCTTTTTTGTTTTTTTCTTTAATAATAATGGTGGTTTTAGTATCATAATTTTTTATAGATAAAACGTTACCTTCAAAAGTGGTGTCACTTTCTTTATATGTGCTTGTTATGGATATATTTGTTATAATTAATGCATAAATAATAAAAGTAATGAATAATATGTATGTGTATTTTTGTTTAAGTTTTAAAATAGTCTTTAATTTTTTCATATACTGTGTTTCCTATACCTTTTACTTTAAGTAAGTCTTCGACGGTGTTAAAACCATATTGATTTTTGTAGTCTAATATGGATTTGGCTTTTACTTCTCCTAAGCCAGGGACGGATTTTAATTCTTCTAAAGTACATGTTTTTAAAGATATTTTGTTTTCTATTTTACTTACTTGGTTTTCTTCTTCAATGTTACTAGTGTTTGGAGTAGTATTTAGACATGAATCGTTTTTAATGTCTGGGCATACACATTCTTTTTCAATTATTTTAGTAATGCTTTGGTCCTTTTTGCTATTACTAACTTCTTCGTTTGAGTAAATGATTATTACCATTTCATCTTTGATTTTTTTTGATAGGTTGATTAATGAGGTATTGGCTTTGTCAGTAAGACCTCCTGCTGAATTGATCACATCTATTACTCTACTTTCTTCACTTAGTTGGTATACTCCTGGGTTGTTTACTTCTCCTTTAATATCAACTTTGTATAGTAGGCAGTCTTCGGTTGTGTTGATATTTTCTTTGGATATATTTTCTTTTTCTATTTTTTCTTCTTCGTTACTATTTAATGTAACTGCATTATTATTAAGTTTAATTTTAGTAATTAGAGAAATAATGATAATTATTAAAACTAAAGTGCCACTTAATAGGTAAATGTGGTTTTTTATGAATTTCATTGAAGTTCCTTTCTAGCGGTCTCTAACTATATATATAGTCAGAAAAAATGGAGATTACTTTTTTTTTTAAATATTTCTTCATTTTTTTTAAAATTTGACACTGGAAAGCGTAAAGTAGTAATACTTATAGTTAATTTATTAACAAGATGTTGTTTTTAAAACAATAATAAAATATTGTTCAAAATATGTTACATAAATCATTTAATTTCTTTAGTTAGTATTTAAGAACTATAACGCGAATAGCAAATGAAAAAAAACGCTTAAAATCATTAAGCATTTTTTTAATATTTTTGTGAATATTCTAATCTAAGTTTATCAGCAACGGTTACAATAAATTCTGAATTAGTAGGTTTTGCTTTATCAAAATCAACACTGTGACCAAAAAGTTCTTCCATATAATCAATGTTACCTCTATTCCAACTTACTTCAATAGCATGTCTTATTGCTCTTTCTACCCTTGATACTGTTGTATCATATTTCATAGCAATTTCAGGATATAGTTCTTTTGTAATGCCTCCAATAATACTAGGATTATTGTAAATTAGGCTGATGCCTTCACGGATATATTGATATCCTTTAATGTGCGATGGCATACCTAGTTCATGTAACATATTGGTAATGGATTTATCTAAACCATTTTGATATAAATTAATGCTCTGTCCTTTTGTTGTATTAGTTGTTTCTAATATTCTTTTTTCTAATTCGTTTAAATCGTATGGTTTTAGAATATAATAGTTTACTCCATATTCGCTTACTTTTCTTATTGTATCTGGAGCATTGTATGAAGTTTCTACAATCACTTTCTTGTTTATATTTTGTTTTTTCATTTCTTCTAATACGTATAGTCCATCTTTCTTAGGCATGATTAGGTCAAGTAAAATTACATCATATTCTTCCTTTTTCTCTTCAATTAATTTTAAACCTTCTTCCCCGTCGTGTGCTCTAAAAGATATAGATATTCGTTCATTTCCACTGAAATATTCACCTACCATATCTATTAAAGACTCATTATCATCAATCATTAAAACATTAATTTTTTTCATACTACAATTCCTCCTTTATTCTTAAATTCAGTATATTACTTTTTTAATTTTTATACTAGAGTGAATTATGACAAGTTTTGTCGAAAAGTAAAAAAAGAGAAGTATTAGCCACGACTTCTCTAATTTTTTTATACTGTTTCAATTATTTTTATTATTTCTTCTATTTTTGAAGATATTGTGCCAATTAGGACACCATCTAGTTTGTTAATTTCAAGTATTTTTTTGATATTTTCTCTATTAACACTTCCTCCATATAATATTTTGAAATCTATATTATCATATTTACTTAATACTTCATAAATATGGTTAATAACATTTTCTATTTCTTTTACTTTAGGTGTTTTACCAGTGCCTATTGCATATATTGGTTCATAAGCTATAATAATTTCTTTTTTTTCATTTAAATCATCAAGTCCTAAAATAGCATGACTTATTTGATTATTTATTTTTACTAAGGTTTCATCATTGTTATGTTCACTTAATGTTTCACCGACACAAATAATTGGGGTTATTCCATGGTTTAAGCATTGTCTTGTTTTTTCGTTGATTATCTCATCGGTTTCATAGAAAAGATTTCTTCTTTCACTGTGGCCGACTAGAGAGTATTTGACTCCTATACTATTTAGTTGAGTGCTAGATACTTCGCCCGTAAAGGCTCCATTTAACTCATTGCTAAGGTTTTGACTACCTATATCATATTTGGTATTTTTAATAAATGTGCTAATATATAGGTAACTTGGAATAATGATTATTTTGTTATCTGTTTTTACTTTGTTTATTTTTTCGATGTATTCACTTACTAAATCATAATTTAAATTCATTTTATGATTTAGGGCTATAATTTTATTCATTTCCTTTAAACACTTCCTTTATGGTGTCCACGAGTGGAATAACTATTTTTCTGTTTTTTTTGATTGCTGTGCGATATACTTCTAATACTGAAGAGGCAAATTTTGTTGATGAATATTTTTCGGCATCAATTCTAGCTTTTTTTCCTAGATTTTTAAGTAATTCTCGATCTTGATATAATTTAGTGATGGCTTCTATGTATTCTTCTAAATTGTTAAATATTATTCCATCAACGTTGTTCATCACAGTGCCTGTAAAGCTTTCGTCGTTGATGCAGACAACAGGTAATCCCGCGGCCATGGCTTCAATAACTGTTAAGCCTTGTGTTTCTGTTACTGAGGCTGTGGCGAATATATCTGCGATAAGATAATAGTCACTGATGCTATCCCATGGTACTTTTCCTGTAAATATTATATTTTTCCCTAGTTTGTGTTTATAAACATATTCTTTATAATATCCCATATCAGGTCCATCACCAATAATTAGTAGTTTAATTTTTTTGCTTAGTTTTACTAATTTATTCATTCCATCAAGGAGTAAATCAATGTTTTTTTCAGTACCAATTCTTCCTACAAATAATATAACAAAATCATCTTTTGCTATGCCTAAACTATTTCTTTTTTCTAAGATATTTAAATTTTTGTTGTTTTCTAGGTAAAATTTTTCTATTTCTATGCCTGTTGGTATGACATAAACATTTCTATTTACTTTGTATTTTTCTTTAAATAATTCTTTTGTTTTCTCTGTTGGGACGATTAACTCAGATATTGTTTTATCACAATAAAATAGTGTTAGGTATTCAACAATTTTTTTACTAGTACCAACAAAATATCCTTTTGTTATATAATGTACATAGTCTTCGTACATGGTATGATATGTGTGGACTAAGGGGATATGAAATTGTTTGGCTATGATTCTAGCAAAGGTTCCTACTCCAAATTCTGTTTGGGAATGGATTACATCTAAGTTCCATTTTCTAATTCTATTGATAATTTTAACTGGATATATGCCTGTCAAACGATAATCATAAATACCTACAGGAATTCCTGGTATTCTAATTACTTTATCATCTTCTTCATATTTATATGTCATATTTTCGTTGTTAACTGTTACAATGTAAACTATATGTCCTTGTTTTTCTAAAGCTTTTTTTAACATAACTATACTTGTAGATACTCCATTAATGAATGGAGGATAAGTATCAGTAAATATTCCTATGCGCAAAATTAATCACTTCCTTTTTTATAAAGTGGAATTAGGATTCCTCCAAAGATCATGCCTATATAATATGTTACTACTCTCCAAATAAGCATGACAGATACTAGGACTGAGTTACTTAAGAAGTACCCATAAAAGTGGATAAAACCATATTCTATTCCGCCACTTCCTCCTGGAATTGGTACAAACGATCCAATTAGCATAACATAACTTACTGCGACAAGTGATGTTATATAATTAATATTAGCTGAAACATCTATACCTTTTATTAAAATTATAGGTACACTGTAAAGGAAAACTAAAGCCATAATATTAACAAGAATTCCAAGTAATACATTTTTTTTATTTTCCTTTAGTATCATGGCATTTTCATAGAAACTGGTAATATAATCAGTAAATTTTTTCTTATTTTTTTCTAAGTTTTTTATTATTTTTATTTTAGCTAAGAAAACAAGTAATTTATTGGCAATGAAGCTACTTATTTTCTTACCAAAGCTGATAATGAATGAACCTAACCAAACAAGGAAGTTAATAACGAAACCTAGTGTTACTAAATTAGCCATGACATTGTTTTTTGGGAATAATCCTGTCGTTCGATTGAAGATAACGGCAAAGAGTCCTAGCATTATTAAGGCTGTTTGGTAAAGGATAAAGTTTTGTAAGACGATATTGGTTCCTATTCCATAAGGTATTCCTTCTTGATGTAAGTAATATATTTGCGAGGGTTGTCCGCCTGTGGCAAAAGGGGTAATTCCATTAAAAAACTGGGTAATAAAGTTTAATTCAAAGGCTTTTTTTAGTTTGTATTTTTGTTTGTTACATTTGGCTACGATGTACATGCTGATTCCTAAGAAGAAACGGTATAATACCATGAGGATAATGCCTATTAATAAATAGAATATGTTCATTTTTTTAATATTGGTCATAACTTCATTAAAGTCATCTTTTAAGGTAAAATATAATATGATAAAGATAACAATAAACATGATTATCATATTTAAAATATATTTGGTTTTATTATTTTTTTTATTTCGGATGTTTTCTTTATTTTTTATTATTTCTTTATTTTCCATCTTCTATAACACTTAAACCTGGTAAAGTTTTACCTTCCAGATATTCAAGTGTTGCTCCACCTCCAGTTGATACATGATAAAATTTATTAGTATAACCTAATTTATTAACGGATGAGGCTGAGTCTCCCCCTCCAATTATGGTTTTTATATTGTTTTTGGTTAGGTATTCATAGATGGCTTTCGTTCCATGACTAAATTTCTCTATTTCAAATACTCCCATTGGGCCATTCATAATAACTCTTTTGGCGTTTTGTAAGTTGTATTCAAATAGTTTAATGGTTTCACTACCAATATCAAGGGCTATTTCATTATCTGAAATGCTATCTATGTTTTTGTTATTAACATTTGCTTTAGGACTGATTTCTGTTGCTACGATAGCATCTACTGGTAATACTATTTTATTTTTATAATTTTTTAAGACATTTTTAGCATAGTCTAAGGATTCTTTATCTATTAGGGATGAGCCAATATTATAACCTAGTGATGCTAAGAAAGTATAGGCCATTCCACCCCCAATTAATAGTTTATCACATTTAGTAATTAGATTATCTATTACTTTGATTTTATCACTTACTTTTTTGCCCCCCATAATGACAATAAAAGGGCTTGTGTTTTCTTCTAAGAGGCTATCTATTTTATTTAGTTCATTTAAAACTAGAAATCCTACTGCACTAGGAAGTATTTTGGCAATACCAACATTAGAGGCATGTTCTCTATGTAATGTCCCATAGGCATCGTTTATGAATACTTCGCCTAATGATGCCCAGTAGGAAGCAAGATCCATATCACAGGAACTTTCTTTTTTTGAATCTAGGTCTTCATATCTAGTGTTTTCAACTAATAATATTTCTTTTTCTTTTAGGTTAGAAGCCATTTTTGTTAGTTCATCACTTCTAGTATCTTTGGAAAATAAAATGTTTTTGTGGAGTAATTCACCTAGTCTAATGCTAACAGGGTATAAGGAATTTTTTATTTTATCACTTTCTTCTTTTATTTTGCCTAAATGAGATAAGATAATTATTTTGCAATTATTTTTAAGCAAGTAATTAATTGTATCTAAGCTCATTTTTATTCTGGTATCATCTTCTATAATTCCGTCTTTGATTGGTACATTGTAATCACATCTTAATATTACTTTTTTACTACTTAAATCTATATCTGTTATACTGCGCATTTGAATCATCTCTACTTTCTTATTTGATTATAGCATACTTTTTTATGATTTAAAATAATTATTATATTTATTTGACACTTTTAATGATTAAATATTATTATTTGTTGTTTTTGCTACGCTGTTGTAGTTCTTTGGATTAATTAAGCAAAAAGAAAAAAAGAAGATAATACAATCTACTTTGTTTTCGTTATACAGGACCCTCCGTGGTCTTTAAAATAATCTTCTAAACGGGCTACGACTTTATTAGCATTGTCTAGTTTTTCTATGTCGACGTGGTCAGTAAGTCAAGCATCTCCCCCACTGGGTTCATAATTTTTATCATATTTTATTTCATAATAATATTTTTCATTATCTAAATTGCAGGTTATTGAGTATTTGCCCATGTATTTTTAATATTTTAATAACTAAGACCGCTAAAGTCTCGGTATTACTAACTTTTTCTACTAAGATGCTGTTAATGTCATTATTAGTTAATATTGTGTTTTCTAATATGTCCTTTGTTATTATTTCACTAGGATAACAAAAGTCTGGTGTCAATCTATACATATAACGAAATTTAAAATACCCATTTTAAGCCTAATAGGGTGAGTTTTTAGTGAAGTTGGTACAATTCTATATATTTTATTTTAACCTTTTATAAAGGTTTCTAAATCTGATAATTTGATTTTATTAGATAAATTTTCGATAAATATTTCATTAGAATAATTAAATGCTTGTAATGTAACACTCTTAATAATAATTCTATGAGGTTCAATGTAGTTTAAATTTATCTTACTAACTTTTCTTATATTACCATTTATTATTGTTGGAGTAATGTTACAAAAACCACATATAAATTCTATTTTCTTCTTTAATTCATTATTGATTTCTAACTCTTTCTTTACAATATTAATCATTTAAACCTGTCCTTTCTTTAATTAACAAAAAAATACCAACTTCTTGTAGAAATTGATATTTTCTATATTAAATCCAATACTTTAAAAGTTTGGTCAGATTGCTTACTGGTGCTGAAAATAGGACTTGAACCTACGACCTATCCCTTACGAGAGGATTGCTCTACCAACTGAGCTACTTCAGCTTAAAAGCCTAATCGATAGGCTTGCATACATCAACATATTTATTTGTTGGTATTATTTCTTCTAATTCTTTTATGCTGAGTTCAATTGCCGAATTACAACTACCACATGCTGGAAAGACAGTATCATATTTTTTTAAAGATATGTCTAGGTAGATATCTGATTCTTCTTTCAAACCAAATGGACATATTCCTCCAACGGGATGTCCTGTATGAATTAAGGCTTCTTCTTTGTTTAGCATTCTAGGTTTAAAGCCAAATGTGTTTTTAAATTTTGCATTATCTAGTTTCATGTTACCCGCCATAAGGATAAGTATTATTTTATCATCACCATTTTTTAAGGAAATGGTTTTGGCTATTCTTTCAGGTAAGGTATTTAATGCATGAGCTGCCTCTAAAACGGTTGCACTGCTTTCATTTAGTATGATTATATCTTTATCTTTGTTATATTTGCTTAAATGTTTTTTTACACTTGTAATACTCATATTAACCTCTTATTTTTTAATAAGTTTTTTATTATTGGTGCTATTATTTATTTTATCTAATTCATTTTTTATTTCTTCTTTGTGTTTTATAAAATATCTATTTAAATTAAAATATTCTTTATCTTTATTGCAATAAGCAAGTGATGTTATGAAACCTTTGATATAATGAATATCTTTAGTTCTAGTAGCATCAGTTATGTAAACGCATCGATTATTTTCAAAACCACTGCTGACACTTTGAATTATGTTAGAGGAACAGATTGGACAGTAATAGAAATAAGGTCCTGTTCCTCCTTCATCGTTACTACTTTTGAAAACTACTTCATGATTACAATTATCTATATTTATTTCACCATTTAAAAACTTACTAGGACTAAATTCATTCATATATAACCCACCCTTTCTTAGAGAAAATAAAAATCCTTATCGGATTACTACTTACAAATATAAATGGCGGAGTAGGAGAGATTTGAACTCTCGCACCAGTTTCCCAGTCTACACCCTTAGCAGGGGCGCCTCTTCAGCCTCTTGAGTACTACTCCATCTGCCATATTAATATTGTATATTAAAAGCAATTATTTGTCAAACATTTTTTTAAACTTTTAACATAGAATTTATTAGGTGAATTTATGCAAGTGAATATTTTAGGTATTAATATTAATTATACACATGTTGGTCATGGTAAGAATTTGGTTCTTTTACATGGTTGGGGGCTTAATTTGAATTATTTTAATAATCTTATTAACGATTTGAAGGATAACTACTCTATCTATGCTATTGATTTACCTGGATTTGGTAAGAGTGAATTAAGAGAATCTTTTAACACTACTGATTATAGTGAGATAGTTTTAGAATTTATTAAGCATTTTAAAATAGATTCCCCTACTTTACTTGGTCATTCTTTTGGTGGTAAAGTGATTATTGATCTTGTTACTAATAGGAAATATAATCCCAATAAGATAATTTTAATTGATTCAGCGGGGATAAATAAAAAGAAAAGCATTTATAAGAAGTATAAGGTGTATAAGTTTAAATTATTAAAAAACTTAATAAAGAAATTTTATAATGAGAAAAGGGCTAATTATTTGCTTGATGATTTGAGGAAAAAATACGGTTCTAGGGATTATAATAATAGTAATGTTGTTTTAAGAAATACTTTGGTAAAGGTGGTTAATGATAATTATATAGATAAACTTAGTTTAATAAAATGTCCTACGATTTTGTTATGGGGGGAATATGATACGGAGACTCCAATAAGTGATGGTATGATTATGAATAAGTACATTAAGGATTCGGCTTTGATTACTATTAAAAATGCAAATCATTTTCCTTTAAGTACTAATTATATGGAATGTTTATTAATTATTGATAGTTTTTTGAGAAGTTAAATTATATTAAGAAAAATACCTAGTTTTTTTAGGTATTTCGTTCATAAGATAATTTTTAGAATTATAACAGCATAGCAATAGTATATGATTTTAATGTTATTTATTTTAATACATTATAATAATTAGTTTTGACTATTAGTCTGCTCATGTTCATTCTATTGGCTACGATATTACTAATATTTTTGATGTAATCTTCGCTTACTTCTTCACTGTTGTTTATCATTTTGTTGCCACTTGTTAAATAAGTTCCTTTTTCTGTCACCCAACTTCTGTTTTTAAAGAATGCTATTCCTTCACTATCACTAAAAATATCTTTGCCCATGAATAATCTGGAATCGTATTTTAATCCAAATAAGTTATATACGGTAGGTATTACATCAATAGACATGGCTACTTTATCAACTGTTGTCTTTTTTATTTTGTTATTCCATATTATTAGGTTATTGCTATTTACTTCTACTACGGTATCTCTTTGATAGTTGGATACTTCGTTAATTTCTTCTATTTTTAATCCATATGGATAATGATCACAAAGTAAGACTATAACTGTATCATCTAATTTGCCTTTTTCTTCTAGTTTGTTAATTAATAGTTCTAATGCTTTGTCTAATTCTATTTGGGTGGCTAGGTAGGCTTTAACTGGTTCACTGTAAGGTAAATCTTTTACTTCTTCATAATGTTTTTTGCTCATTTTGTTACCCCAGTTATATTCAAAATGTCCAGATACTGTCATGTAATATGCCATGAATTTGTCATTGTCAAGGTAATCACTGGCGGTTTGTTCAATCATTTCAACATCACTTTCTGGCCACTGCTTACAATTAATGAGTTTCTCTAGGCCATTGTAACAAGCTTTAAAGTTATCAAAGCCCATTGATTTTATATATTTGTTTCTATCTTGGAAGGTATATGAATGATCATGGTAAGCATATGTTTGATATCCTTCATTTTTAAACATCGTGGCGAGTCCATAAGGGAAATAATTGTTTCCATTGCGCCATGTTCTAAGTATTGTGTTATTGGCATAGAGTCCAGTTAGGGATTGAAACTCTCCGCCTATGGTGCTTAAGTTATTAGAGGAATAATAGTTAGTGAACTGGAATCCGTCATTAACTAGTTTATATAATGTTGGGGTAAGTTCTTTTGAAACGGCGATTTCACTAAAGCTTTCCGCGGTTATATATATTAGGTTTTTGTCTTTAAATATTCCTGTATATTTATTTTGTTTGGTTGGTGTGTCATTCATAATATAACTGGTAATTGTTTTATTATCGCCACTTACTCTATTTAAGATACTGGCAAAGTCAATATCTAACTTGTTATATTCGTAAACAAATATTTCATCTTTATTATCTTTGTTTTCTTTATTATCACTTTTATTATCTATAATTATTTTCTCTTCAAAGCCTCTTATGGATCTGTCTATATCTATGAATGTGGCATTGATTAGGCCAAGTTTCTCAATGTTTAGAGCATTATCATTGATGTTATGATATAAGTCATATGCACTGTAGGCAACTCCTTTTTGTTTTTCTATATTGAAGACAAATGCAAAGAAGAATAATATTATGGCGACGAGGTAAAATGGTATTTCTTTTAATTTCATTTTTTTAAAACTTAGTTTATTTTTTAGTATTATTACTAGTATTAAAGGAAGAAATAGTAGTAATACTCCATAGATGTTTTTAAATATACCACTTATTCCATTACCAGCGAATTTTAGACCTTGATCACTTAGTTTGAATACTGATAATGAGAAAAAGGAATCAAATATTTTTTCAAAGACAAAATAAATATTATACCAAATACCTAGTATTCCATATATAACGTAGGTAATGATTTTATTTACTTTTTCGTTAAATAAACTGGTTATTATTGTTATTATTAAAGAAATAGGTATCATAAAGAGAATAATATTAATAATTGTGCTACGTGAGAAGTTATCAAATGTTAAGATCCCATATATAAATTCTAATAATAGTAAAACTCCATAGTTGAATAAAAATAGATAAAACTTTTTCATACTACACTTCCTAATTAAAATTAAACATTAACCATTCTGGTTTGATAAGCATTAAGATGCCTATTGTTATTAATAAAATACCCCCGATTAATTTAGATAGTTTACCATATTTTGTAGAAAAACCTGTTAATTCTAATGATATCATTGCTATGCTAAAGACAATAATGTCATCTAACATAAAGAAGATTACATATAAGATAATGTATAAATAGTATTCTAAATTGGTTAGATTATTCATATTAAGTATTTCTATATACATGACAGGTAATCCGGCTGAACAAGCTAGTTCTACTAGGTTAACTGTTATCGATAAAGAGATAATACCAAGAAGTGCTAAAATAAAACTTTTTTCATGAGTGAATTTTTTTATTTTATCAAATATTTTTGTTCTTTTTTTATCATCTATGACATTGCAACCTGAATCTTTTCTAGTTTTTAGATAACTATAAAAATTAACACTTCCTCCAATTAAGGCAATGATAGCTATAACGGTTCTAAATAATGTTACTTTGGTAATAATGCTTGTGATGTTTAGCCATGCTACCATGAATAGAAAATATATTAATGCTGATGTTATTATAAATGCTAGTCCTAATGACCACATTCTTTTTTTATTTTTTATTCCAAGAAGCATACTGATTAGGAATAGCAAAACCCACATAGCACATGGATTAAAACCATCTAATAAACCAATTATTACGGTTACTAAAGGTATTGCTAGATTTTTTAAATTTACTTTTCCAATTAAGGGAATATTTACTATTTTATTGTTTTTTTCTTCTTTTATTAAATCGTCAATATTGTCTTTAGTATTGTTATTTACTTCTTCTTTGGGCAATTCTATATTACCCATATACTCTCCTACTATGTCTTTATACCCAGTTTTGGAATATACTTCGATTATTTCTACAAATTCTTTTTTGGTGCTTTCTTCACTGTAACCTGAATAATACTTTTCTCCAATAACGGTAAATGGTACTGTTTTTACTTTGATGTCAAAGTAATCTTCTACTTTTTTAAGTAATTCGTATGCTTCTTGAGTAGAAGTTTCGTGTTTATACACTTTTAAGTTATCATATTTCTTTTCTAATTCATTAATTATTTTTATTTCTTTTGCACAGTGAGGGCATACTTTAGAATAAAATAAATGGATGTTTACTATATTTTCTTCTAATGCTTTAGTACTAGGTATAAAGGTAAATAATGACAAGACTAAAACAACTAAATATTTTATATACTTATTTTTCATTTTAAAAGCCTCTATATTTATTAATTGTTTCAATTAATTTATTATAAGATATTTCTCCAATTAATCTTTCTACTTCTTCTTCTTTGTTTAAAAATATAGTTACGGGTAAGATTTTACCTATATTATATTTTTTTACCATGTCTGTATCTATATCATAGTCATAATTAGTAATATCAAGATCAGGTATTTCGTTACATACTTTTTTCCATCTTGATTTCATTACTAAGCAACCAGGACACCATATTGCATTAAATTTAATTATTTTCATAAATTACCTCACTCATAAATTTAGTTTATTTATACATTCATCAAATGTAGATAGGAAATAATCAATTTCACTTTCTGTTGTCATGCAAGATATGCTAATTCTTAGGGTTGTATTTGATAATTCATAATCGTTGGTTAAAGCTAATACACTTTTAGATATCGAATCACTCTTGGAACAAGCACTTTTGGTTGATATATATATTTCTTTTTCTTCTAAGGCATGGATGAATGTTTCTGGTTTGATGTTTTTTAAACTAAAATTAATGGTATGGGGAATAGAATTACTAGTACTATTTATATGAACGATTTTGTATGTACTAAGTTTTTCTTTTACTTTATCACTTAACTTTTTTATATAGTCATAGTTTTTATCTACGTTTGGAATGCTTAGTTCTAGGGCTTTGGTAAGTCCTGCGATTAAAGGTAATGGTGGTGTGCCACTTCTATATGGTGTTGTACTTTTCCCTCCGTGAATAAGTGGTTCAATTACAATATTTTCTTTTTTGATAAGTAAGCCAATTCCTTTTGGTCCAAATATTTTATGGGCTGACATGCTAGCTAAATCAATGTTGGTAAAATCAATATCTATTTTGCCTAAGGCTTGGGTACAATCTACATGGAAAAAGCATTTAGGATATTCTTTTAAAATATTTGCAATTTCATTTATTGGTTCTACGAGTCCTATTTCACTGTCAACGGCACATATGCTAACTAAAATTGTATCGTCTCTAAGTAGGCTTTTTAGGTGTTCCACATCTACTAAACCATTTTCTTTGATGTTAACAAAATCTACTTCAAAGCCTAAATCACTTAAATAATTTAAGGGGGCTATGATAGAAGAATGTTCTAAATATGTGGTTATGATGTGTTTACCACGATTTTGGTATTTGAAACATATTCCTTTAATTGCAGTATTGTTTGATTCACTGGCACCGGAGGTATATATGATCTCATTTTGTTTTACTTTGAGTAAATTACTGATTATTTTGGTGCATTTATCTTCTAATTCTTTACTTTTTACGCCTAAGGAATGCAAAGAATTAGAGTTCCCAGGATATTCTAGGGATACTTTGTTATATATATCTAATACTTCTTTTCTAATTGGCGTGGTTGCCGAATAATCTAAATATGTCATTTTTACACTTCCTCATCTATAATTCTTACATAATCTCCGTTTTTTAAATCGAAGGCATTGGCATCATCGGTATCTAGATGAAGTTCAAAGTGATAACCTTTGCCTTTTTTGATATATACATTATCCATTATACCACCTTTTATGGTATCAATAATAACACTTACTTTTTGGTTATCATGATATGTATCATCAATATTGTTAACATGAATATGTCTAACTGCTAAGATACAACATTTTTTGGTAACTTTGCCTTTTGGTCCTATAATAGTAACGACACTGGCATCTTCAAAATGACCTGATGAAGCATATGCAGGATTAATTTTTAATGTATAGGTGTCTGTTTTAGATACTTCTACTTGTGTATAATTACGAAATGGACCTAAAACTCTTACATTATTTAGGACCCCTGCTTCTGTTTTTATAGTTACAACATCATTTGATGCGAACTCATCATCTTGTGATAAATCGTTTCTTTTTGTTAAACGACTGTTTTTCCCAAATAATATTTCATAATCACTTTCAAGTAAATGAACGTGTCTATTAGAAACTCCTACTCTTATATTCATATAATCACCTTCAACCTTAGAAACATTATACTACATTTTTTTTGTTTTATAAAGGAAAAATTATTTCTTTTTATAATAACATTTTGGATAGTTAGAACACCCAATAAATTTTCCATACTTTCCTTCTCTTGTAACCAATGTGCCACCACATATAGGACAAGTCATATTGTTTACTAATTTATTATTGTTTTCTATTTTGTGGTGGATGCCTTTAATATGTTTTTTTCTTATTTCTCTATCAGTAATATTATTAATTTTAATAACATTATTTATATTAATTATATCCTTGGCTAAAGTTATCTCTTTAAATTCTAATATTTTATCCACTAAATAATCCAATTGAATTACTACATTCTTAGTGTTTACCTTAATTTTTGCTTGATTAGAAAAGCAAATAATTGAAACAAAATATCTTTCATCTATATTTAGTAATTTTGATAATGTTTTAATGTGCCCATAGTTTTGATAAATAGGATTCATAAAATAATGCTTTGTTTTTCCTAAATGTTGGCACCACTTGGAATCGTATTCTCTTCCAGTTATTAAGCCATAATAATTTTTCATTTCAATAACAAAGATACCATGATTAGATAAAACAATATGGTCTATTTGGTGTGTTCCATATTCGTCCTTAATCATTATATCATTTAAAACCACATAATTTTTGTTAGATAATTTTTTTAATTCAAGTTTTACCCAAAACTCACCCATAAATCCTCTAAATTTAGGATAATATATTTTCATTAATACACAAAATAGTCCTAAAGTAGCTGCAAGCCAAAATGATTTAGGATTGTTTGAATAAATATTAATAATATATTTGATTATGCTCATATATAACACCCTAATGACATTATACTACATTTTTATTTTGAAACCAAAATTTTTCATATTTTACTTAACTTATTCATATAATTTTTAAAGAAAGGAATGATTTTATGAACAATGGTTATTATGGTAGTAATCCTACTTTCCCTGGTACTGGTTTAAATAATAATACTATTCCAAACCAACAAAGTGTACCTAGTTATGAGGCTCAAAATGTTTTCACTAATGATGAGGAGATGTCATATATTGAGAACATTCTTAGGTTAAATAAGGGGAAAATGGCTAAAGTATATGTAACAATTCCTGGTAGTGAAGATTATAAGGATAAACTTTTTACGGGAGTAATTGAGCAAGCAGGAAGGGATCATATTATCTTAAGTAATCCTACTAACGGGGAATGGTATTTAATTTTAATGATTTACTTGGATTTTGTTACATTTGAAGAACCAATTAAATTTATTAAAGAGTTTTAGTTGAAAAAATAGTTTTATTTTGCTATAATGTTTTTAGGATGTGAGAATATGGACTTACTTTTTATATATTTATTAATTACTGTACTTATTTTCTGTGGTCTTGTTGCTTTTTACATGGTTATTTATAATAAATTTCAGGAATCAATTATTAGAATAAATGAAGCAGAGTCTAATATTGATACTCTTTTAAGGAATAAGTATGATGCTTTAAATAAGGCTATGGCTATTATAAAAGGAAATGTTAAAATTGAGAAAGAAATATTTGAGGATATTATTAAACTAAGATCAAGAAAAATAAGTAATTTTGAATTGGATAGACAATTGGTTTTAGCTACGAATGAGTTTACTAGTTTAAAGACTGAATATAAGGAACTAGAAAAAAGTGAGGAAATAAAAAAAATATCCGTTTCATTAAGGGAAATAGACGACAAATTGGATACTTTAAAAAAATATTATGATAAGAATATTACTAAATATAATAAATTAGTAAGAACTTTTCCTAATAATATTGTGGCACTTATTTGTAAATATGAAGAAAAATTATTCTATGACAAAAAAAATATGAGTGATGATGATTATAATGATTTCAAATTATGAAATCATTTTTTTATGCTCCAGTCTATTTCTTTGATACCATTTGCTTTTAAGAAATTGTTTGTCTTTGAAAATGGTTTGCTCCCAAAAAAACCGTTGGAGGCCGAGAATGGTGATGGATGTGTCGATTCGATTACTAAATGTATAGGATTAGTAATTAAAGTTTTTTTACTTCGGGCAAAAGAGCCCCACAAAAGGAAGACAACTGGTGTTTCTTTTTCGTTTACTTTCTTAATAATGGCATCAGTAAATAGTTCCCAGCCCATGTTTTTATGTGAGGCTGGTTTATCTTTTGAAACAGTTAAAACAGCATTTAATAGTAATACTCCTTGCTTTGCCCATGGTTCTAAATTTCCTGTTTTAGCTATTTCACAGTCTAAATCATTATATAACTCTTTATAAATGTTTTGTAATGAGGGAGGTATTCTTACACCATCATTTACTGAAAATGATAGTCCGTTTGCTTCCCCTATTCCATGATATGGGTCTTGTCCTAGAATAACTACTTTGACATCATTATAATCAGTAATGGTAAGAGCGGACAAGATATGATTTTTAGGTGGAAATACAGTTTCTTCTTGATATATCTTGTTTACAAATTTAACTAAATTAATAAAATATTCTTTTTTATATTCACTATCTAATACTTTATCCCAATTATTTCCTACAAATACCATACTACTCACATTCCTTATCATTAATTATATAACTATACTTATAACTTTCTTTATCATAATTTATTTCTACTTTTAAGCATGTGCTTACATCTTTATTATCCATGCTTCTTATTACTCTTTTGTCTTTGTTACCTTTTAAGAAGCCATTGTAAACGAGTTCTATGGCACTTAAGGTGGTTTTATCATAAATAGCATTACAGGTATAAGGTATTAATATAACAGTATCTTTTTTAATTAAATAATTACTATCACATTCATTTATTCCAATACTACTACATATTAATTCATTACTTATATTATATTTATTGCTTATATCATTAATATTGCTATCTTTATCTATTAGATAAACATTATATAAACTAGATGAAGTGCTACATTCATTTACATAACTTTCGGCGCCAGTTTTCATATTTTCTTTTAACATTTCATATGTATTTTTATTACCTAGATTAATTTTATTAATAACGTCTGGCATTGTAAAAACTAAAACTAGTCCTAATATTACTAATACTCCAAGTAATTCTATTAAAGTAAATCCTCTCTTATTTAACATATCATCACAACTTTCTAACTCAAGTTAATTATAATATAATATTATACTAATGTCAAGTATTGTTTCATACATTTGTTTGAAATGTTTGGCATAAAAAAGATACTAGTTTTTGTTCTTAGTATCAACTAAAATAATATCTTCACCAATTTTAAGTATTTGCATCCATTTAACCTCATATTCTTCTTTGCTGCTTAAGATTTTTCTATTAAAGCCTCTTTCAATAACCATACTATTAATTTTCCCAGTAGATGGATCGATAACAATATCAATAATTTTACCTACTTTTTTGCCATCAACAATATCGATAATCTCTTTGCTTTGTAAATCAGATAGACGCATAGTACCACCCAATTAAATATATGTAATTATTTTTATTTAATTAGTTTTTTAATATTAGTAATAGCATTTTTTTCGATTCTTGATATTTGAGCTTGACTAATACCTAGTTCATTAGCAATTTCCATTTGGGTTTTACCAATTATAAATCTTTCGTTTAATATTTTTCTTTCTCTTTTTTTTAATTTTTCTAAGGCTTTACTTAAAGCAATTTTTGTTTCTAACTCATATTCATCTTTTTGATTAGATATTTGATCATATAAATAGATGGTGTCTCCTCCATCGTTATAAATAGGTTCATACATACTAATTGGACTAGATAAGGAATCAAGCGCATTAACAATATCATATTCACTTACATTAAGAATATTGGCAATTTCTTTATTAGTTGGATAAATTCCATTTTTATCTTGCATTTCTTCTCTTAATTTTAATGTTTTATATGCAATGTCTTTTATACTCCTGGAGATTCTAAGTGCATTATTATCTCTTAGATATCTTTTTATTTCTCCACTTATCATAGGGACTGCATAGGTACTAAGTTTTAAGCCAAAAGATAAATCAAAATTATCGATAGCTTTTATTAGGCCAATAACGCCAACTTGAAATAAATCATCCATATTTTCGTTTCTGCTGGAGAAAGATTTTAATATGCTAAGTACTAATTTTAAATTACCGTTTATGAGTTCTTCTTTAGCAAATAGGTCGCCTTCTTTCATTTTTTTAAATAAGTTAATCATTTCTTCATTACTTAAAAC
This sequence comes from uncultured Clostridium sp., assembly GCA_905199855.1. Lineage (GTDB taxonomy): Bacteria > Bacillota_I > Bacilli_A > RF39 > UBA660 > CAG-762. Next base: position 50,450 of record CAJKHY010000001.1, on the reverse strand, counting down.
TTTAATATTCGCAGTATTCACGTTCGCAATTTCTACTTTGTGGTGCGACATAAAAAATCTCCTTTCATAGTAATATTGCTATAAAAAGAAATTTATTATACATATTTTTTATTATTTTGCAATTTTAGTTATTTTGTTTTTTTTAGAACTATAACAGCGTAGTAAATGAAAAAAGAAAAATACAATTATAAGTATTCTTCTTATTTGAGATAACTTTTATATTTTTTAAAGGCATCATGTTTTTCTAACTCATTATTATCTAAACTTTCAAATATTCTTTTTTGTTCTCTTGATATTTTTTCTGGAATGATGACGTTTAAGATAACATACATATCGCCATATCTTTTATTAGAAACATTTTGTATACCTTTGCCTTTTAATCTTAACTTATCTCCATTTTGTGAACCATCAGGAATGGTTAAATTAACAAGTCCATATACTGTAGGAACTTCTTTTTTGCATCCTAATACTGCTTCTTTTATTGTTAATGGTATTGTTACATAAATGTCATCATCTTTTCTTTGATAAAATTCATGCTTTTTGACGGTAAACTCAATATATAGGTCTCCTTGTCTTCCTCCATTAATACCAGCTTCGCCTTTTCCTGCAAGTCTTAATCTGTTACCATCGTCTACGCCAGCAGGAATGGTTACTGTAATTGTTTTGTTCTTCTTTATTGTTCCTGTTCCTTTACAAGTACTGCATTTTCTTTCATAAGTTTTACCTTTTCCTTTACACTCTGGACAAGTTATTTTAGTTAGGAAACTTCCAAACAATGTTCTTTGTTCAGTAGCGATGGTTCCTGATCCATGGCATTTATCACATGTATGAAAATCAAAGCCACCTTTACCATTACACTCACTACATTCTTCAGTAACATCTAAGTGAATATCTCTGGTGGTACCATTTACAGCCTCCATGAAATCAATGCTCATGCGGTATAAGATATCATTGCCATCTCTAGTTCTTGAAGTACTACTACTTCTTCTACTAGAGGAAAAGCCAAAACCTGACAATATATCATCAAATATATCATTCATGCCACCAAAGTCAAAACCTTCAAAACCTGAAAAACCTCCACTGGCATTTGTGAATGCAGAGTGTCCGAACTGATCATATTTGCTTCTTTTTTCTTTATCGCTTAAAATGGCATATGCTTCTTGTACTTCTTTAAATTTTGCTTCGGCATCAGGTTCTTTGCAAACATCAGGGTGATATTTTTTTGCTAATTTGCGGAAAGCACTTTTTATTTCATCATCAGTTGCATTTTTAGAAACTCCTAAAATCTCATAATAATCTTTTTTATTCATAATATAACCTACTTATTACTTAATATTTTTTCTAATTCTTCTTTTTTCTTGGCAAATAATTCTAAGGCTTCATCAATAACTTTTCCACTTTCTAAATCAATACCAAGATCTTTTAATAATTCTAATGGATATTTGCTACATCCACTTTTAAGGAAATTTATATATTTTTTTAACATATTATCTTTTTTGTTAATTATATCATATGCTATTTTAATGGCAATAGATAAACCTGTTGCATATTTATATACATAAAATGAACTGTAAAAATGCGGTATCCTTTCCCATTCGTATTTGATTAGGTCATCACTTACTATTTTATCACCATAGTATAATTTATTTAGTTCATAATAGGTGTTGGTGAATTCGTTGCAAGTAAGGGGGATACCTTTTTGTTCTTTTTCATGCATAATCATTTCAAATTCGGCAAACATTGTTTGTCTATATATAGTGGTTCTTACATCCTCTAAGAATTCACTTAGATATGTAACTTTTTCTTCATTTGTTTTAGCATGTTCATATAGATAATTGTTTAATATCATTTCATTTACTGTGGATGCAATTTCGGCTAAAATAATGGGATAATCATAGTATGTGTAACTTTGATTATGGGTTGAATAATAACTATGTAAGGAGTGGCCTAGTTCATGAGCAAGTGTAGAAACAGAATTAATTGTGTTATCATAGTTAAGTAATAGATAAGGGTTTGTTCCATAGGTACCCCAGCTATAGGCTCCACTTTTTTTGCCTTTATTAGGATAGACATCAATCCAGCTTTCATTGAATGCTTTATTTAGGAGACTAGAATAATCAGGTCCTAATGGTTTTAATGCTTCAAGTACTAGTTTTTTGCCTTCTTCATAACTTATATTCTCTTCATCTAAAGTGGTAATTGGAGTATAGATATCATACATATGCATTTCTTCTAGGTTTAAAAATTTTCTTTTTAGTTCTAAATAGTCATACATTTTATCTAAGTTATCATGGACTTTGTCAATTAGATTTTGGTAAGTTTTAATATCTACTCTATCTTTATACAAACTAGCCTCAAGAGGTGAACTATATCCTCTTATTTCACTTAATGCGATGTCTTCTTTTATTTTTCCTTTATAGGTTGCTGAAAATGTATTTTTATGATTTTTATAGAATTCATACATAATGTTAAATGCATTTTCTCTAATGTTACGGTTCTTACTTTTCATGTATTTGTTGTAATTACTGCTAGTAAGTGGTATTTCATTTCCATTTTCATCTTTGATATTGCCTAACATAATATCGGCATTCATTAAATTATATTGGACATCATATGGAACTCCTAGAGCATTATTTAATTTAGCAATAACGTTTTCTTCTTTTTCACTTAGAGTGTATTTTTGATAAGCAAAGGTTTTTTCTAAATCGAAACGATAGGGTTCTAATTTTTTGTTTTTTTCTATTAGTTTTAAGATGTCATTATAATCACATTTTAATAGATTTGGTGTTATGAATGATAATTTGTCACTCATGATTTCTCCTAGTTTTTCTGTTCTAAGTTTTAAACTTTGTTTATCACTATCTAAGGTATCTGTATCACAGTTCATGTGGGCATATACATATAATTTAGCAAACTTATTATTCAATTCTTCGTAATCTTTTAAGAAATTGTATAAGGTGTTTTCGTCTTTGGTGATTTTGTCTTTATAATTACTGACTTTATTGATTAATTTTGCTATTTCTTTATACTTTTTATCAAAATCTTTTTTGTCTTTGACTATTTTGGTTAAATCCCATTTGTACTTACTATCTATTTCACTTCTTTTCAAAATACCCATATTTTATAATATCCTTTCAATATAATACTAGTTATAGGAAGTCCTAGCGTTAGAACTTCCTATATACATATTTGTATTATTATTTTTCTTCGTAATCAGCGTCGATTGTAGTATCATCTTTTTTGTTGTTTTTTTCTTCTTCGTTTGGAGTTTCAGTTTCTTTTTTCTCTGCTTCAGCTTTTTTAGCAGCTTCTTCATATACTTTAACGGCTAATTTGTTAGCACATTCAAGTAATTTATCTTTCTTAGATTTAATATCTTCAATGTTGCTTTTTTCGATTGCTTCTTTTAAATCTTTGATTAGATCTTCAGCTTCTTTCTTTTCTTCTTCTGTTACTTTGTCGCCTAAGTCTTTGATGGCTTTTTCGGTGGCAAAGATTACTTGTTCTGCATCGTTTTTAGTATCGGCTTCTTCTTTTCTTTTAGCATCGGCTTCTTTGTTAGCTTCGGCTTCTTTCATCATTTTATCAATTTCTTCATCTGTTAGTGTGTTTGTGGCGGTGATGGTAATAGATTGTTCTTTGTTTGTGCCTAAATCTTTTGCTTTTACATTAACGATACCATTAGCATCTATATCAAATGTTACTTCAATTTGAGGTATGCCACGTGGTGCTGGTGGAATATTTGTAAGTTGGAATCTTCCTAGAGTTTTGTTATCAGCGGCCATTGGACGTTCACCTTGTAATACATGAATGTCTACAGCAGGTTGGTTATCTGCGGCTGTTGAGAATACTTGGCTCTTTGATGTTGGAATGGTTGTATTTCTATCGATTAATACAGTCATTACTCCTCCTAGGGTTTCGATACCAAGTGATAATGGTGTTACGTCAAGTAATACAATATCATTAACATCTCCTGTTAATACTCCACCTTGGATAGCTGCGCCCATAGAAACTACTTCATCTGGATTAACTTCTTTAGAAGGTTCTTTTCCTAATTCTTTCTTAATCAATTCTTGGACACATGGTATTCTAGTTGAACCACCAACTAAGATTACTTTGTTAATATCATTTTTTGTTAATTTAGCATCTTTCATTGCTTTTCTTACCGGTTCTAGTGTTGAATCAACTAAATCTCTAATTAAATCTTCAAACTTAGCTCTTGATAGGCTTACTTCTAAGTGAAGTGGGCCATCTGTGCTTTGAGAAATAAATGGTAAACTTATTTGAGTTGTTGTTACTCCTGATAAGTCTTTTTTTGCTTTTTCAGCAGCATCTTTAAGTCTTTGCATAGCCATTTTATCTTTAGTTAGGTCTACTCCATTTTCTTTTTTGAATGTTTCAACTAAGTAGTTAACGATTCTTTCATCAAAGTCGTCTCCTCCTAGTTTATTATTACCAGCGGTAGATTTTACTTCAAATACACCATCTCCTAGCTCAAGTATAGATACATCAAATGTTCCTCCACCAAGGTCATATACTAAGATGGTATGCATGTTTTCTTGTTTATCAAGTCCGTATGCAAGTGCGGCGGCAGTTGGTTCGTTGATAATTCTTTCTACTTCAAGACCCGCGATTTTACCAGCATTTTTAGTTGCTTGTCTTTGAGCGTCGTTAAAGTATGCAGGAACGGTAATTACTGCTTTGGTAACTTTTTCTCCTAAGTAACTCTCAGCAGTTTTCTTTAAATCACCTAGTATCATTGCACTTATTTCTTCTGGTGTGTATTCTTTGCCATTGGCTTTTACTTTTTCTTTAGTTCCCATCTTTCTTTTGATAGAACTAATTGTATCAGGGTTAGTTACTACTTGTCTTTTGGCTGCTCCCCCGACAATTATTTCACCATTTTTAAAGGCTACTACTGATGGAGTTGTACGTTCTCCTTCAGCATTGCTGATAACTTTGGTTTCTCCTCCTTCAAATACAGATACACAACTATTCGTTGTACCTAAATCAATTCCTATAATTTTACTCATATATATCATTCCTTCCTTTTTTAACAGCTAACTTTTACCATAGCATGTCTTATTACTTTATCTTTATATGTATATCCTTTTTGTAATATTTCTATTACTATACCAGGATTAACATTTTCTTTATGTTCGGTCATAACCGCTTGATGATATGTAGCATCAAATTCTTTATTTAATGCTACGATTTCTTTTACTTCGTATTTATCTAAGATGTTTTTTAAATTACCATAAATCATTGTAAAACCTTCTAAGTATTTTTCTAATTCAGGATTTTTAGTGTTATTTTTTAAAGCTATATCAAAATTGTCTACGATTGAAATAATGTCTAATATAATATCTTCATTGCAATATTTTAACATTCTTGAAGTTTCAGTTTCAATTCTCTTTTTGTAATTGATAAGTTCTGCTTGATTTCTTACTAGTTTTTCTTCTAATTCTTTAATTCTATTTCCTAACAGCAATGTTTCATTTTCATTACTTGCTTCATCAATTAGTTTTTCTTCTTGTTTAATTTTTTCTTTCTCATTTAATTCATTCTTATTTTTATTTTTCATAAATTCAACTCCTAACTAATATCTATATTATCTCTAATGTAGTTTAGAATACCTACGACTTTATCATATTCCATTCTTTTTGGGCCTATTATGGCAATGGTGCCTTCTTCTCCATTGTAATTATATTTTGTTTTTATTACTGCAACATCTGGAGATAATTCACTTTCGTTACCAATATAAATATTAATTCCATTATCTTCTTCTTCCATCTTACTAACTTTATCAATATCTTCAAAATTATTTAAGATTTCTTTGACTTTTTCAATGTTATTAAATTCTGGTTGCTTTAAAAAATTGTTTTTTCCTATAAATTGAACATCACTACTTCTTGTTGAAAATTCATTAAAGGCATTGTAAAATGCATCATATAATACTTCATGTTCTTTAACAAAACGAGGAATTATTGGTTTTACTTCAAATTCTAGTTTTGAACTTATTTCATCTATTGGAGTGCCAATTAGTAGTTTATTAATTAAATCTACTGTTTGCTTAACTTCTAAGGATGAAATGTTAGAAGGTATAATCATCATTTTGTGTTCTACATGCCCTTTATCAGTTATTATCATTGTGATTATTTTGTTATCTCCAAGTGGTATTACTTCAACTTTTTTTAGTCTGTTAATACTTGAGGTATTACCAAGTACTACTGAGGTATAATTGGTAATTTCTGTTACTATTTCGATACTTTTTTTGATGACATCGCTTAAGACTAAAGTATTATTTTTAAATATGGTTTGCAACTTTAGCATATCTTCTCCAGTCATATCTTTCGGCGTCATTAACTCATCAACATAGTACCTATATCCTTTTTCGCTTGGTACACGGCCTGATGAAATGTGAGTTTTTTCTAATAAACCAACTTCTTCTAAGTACATCATCTCATTACGTACTGTTGCACTCGAACAATTAAGTTTCTTGGCTACATACCCACTTCCAACTGGTCTTGCTGTTTTAATGTAATCTTCTACAATGATTTTTAAGATATTTCGTCTTCTATCATTAAGCAATTTATCACTTCCCTTAGCACTTATAATATATGAGTGCTATAATCATTGTATTACTATATATTAGCAATGTCAATAGTTAATTGCTAATTTTTTGTTTTTTTTTATTTTTTTCTATTTGCTACACTGTTATAGGACGTAAATTTACTTGGGTTACATAAATAAAATTAGTAATAGGGAGTTTTTTTATTCTTAGAACAGCATAGCAAAAGTGTAAAATAAAAACTTAGATTAAATTTTCTAAGCTTTTATTTAGTTATTCTTGTTTGAATTTTATTTTCTACTATATACTTTCACGTATTTGTATTCTTTGTTTTCATTGATAATTCCATTGTCATAGTAGTAAATTAATTTTTCTAGTAATTTAATTTGTTTTTGTAATTCATTACCTTTATCAGTGTCTTTTATGGTTATTCTAACTTTGCTAGATTCTTGTAAATCTACTGAGGAATGAATGTCTTCATTATTGAGAATGGCATTTTCTATGGTGGTAAATGGTTCGTGGGCTATTATTCTCATCCCAGTAGAACCTGATACTAAGGTATAACCGGCAATGCCTGTGGTTTTTTGGTATGCTTTAGAAAAACCTCCATCAATTACTATTACTTTTCCTTCTGCTTTGATTGGAGTTTCTCCGTTAATTTTTTCAACTGGAATATGTCCATTTATGATGTGGGCATTTTCTATGTTGGTAATGCCAAAATCTTTCATAATATTTTCCATAACTGTTTTATTGTCTTGATATTTGTAATAATAGTTTCTTTTTTCTTTATGGGCTGTTTTATCTTTTATTAAAACTCTTTCCATTGTAGTCATTTTATCTTTTCCAAAGAATGGCGAATCTGGTCCACTCCAAAGATACCACATTAGGTCTAGGTCTTCTTCTTTGTTAAATCCTTTGTTGTAATATAATTTTTTGACAAGTAAGTTAATGTAATCAAATAATCTTTTGCCTGATAATGCGTTTCCGTTTATGTTTACTTGTTTTAAGGTCCCATCTTCATTTAGTGGTACTAAGGCATGATATAATAAGTTGTTGTTTTCTATTTTGTACATGCTTCCTTTGTCAATGAATATTTTCATGTGTCTTTGTAAGGCTTCACTGTTGAGGAATGATTTTACTAGGTCATTGATGATAGTTTCTTCTTCTTTGGTTAGTTTATATGGGTTGTTTTTGTCTATTGTTGGGAAAATAGTGTCTTCTAGGAAGTATTTGGTATTGTCAATTAATATTTCTTTGTTTTGGTAATCTATTTTATCAAGTAGTCTTCTATGTAACATGTTGTATTCTGGATGTTTTAAGGCAAAATCGCCTTCTAATTTATACATGATAATGGATATTGCTTTATGTATTTTAGCTGACTGTTTAACTAGGTAGTTGTTATAGTAATCTTCTTCTTTTGTATGTCTTGGTCGCCATATAAGGGCATCGTCATATGTTTTTTCGGCATAGTTTGCAAGTGGTCTTAGGTTGATGCCATAGATATCTTCTAGTATGTCTAGGTTGTTGTGGCGGACACTGTTGGTAATAACGCCTGAGATACATATTTTGCTTCCTATTGATGCTCCCATCCATAAAATATCATGATTTCCCCATTCAATGTCTACGGAATGGTATTTTTCTAAGCTATCCATTATTTTATGGGGTTCTGGGCCACGATCGTAAACATCTCCAACAATATGGAGGCTGTCAACTGCTAAAGTTTTGATAATTGATGATAGTAAAATAATTAGTTTTTCACTGTAACCTAGTTCGATTATGGTGTTAATGATGGCTTCATAATATTTGTCTTTGTTTTCGGCTTCTAATTTGTTATTGAGTAGTTCGTCAACAATGTAACTGAGGTTATTATTTTCATATACTTTTCTTACTTTGCTTCTGGTGTATCTTGATGAAAACTTTTTGGTTATTTCAATTATTCTAAGTAAGTTGTCGTAATACCATTTTTTCTTATCATTGACATTTTCTAGAACAAGGCTCATTTTTTGTTTAGGATAATATATTAAAGTGGCAAGTTCATCTTGTTCTTTGATGCTTAATGTGTTTTTAAATATTTGACCAATTCTAAATTTTATACCTCCTGCGGAATTGTTTAGAATATGAACAAAGGCATCTGCTTGTCCATGTAAATCACTCATAAAATGCTCAGGTCCTCTAGGTAAGGCTAAAATAGCATTTAGATTAATTATTTCTGTAACTGCATCGTCTTTAGTGGGGAAACGGTTTGCTAACTCATTCAATAATTCTAACTCAGTATTTTCCATTATTTTTTCTTCCTTTCCAATAACCCCTTAATATTTAATACTTTGTTCCTATTTTTTCTCCATATAATATTTTAGTTTCTATCCCTTCTTTTGATTTTTCTAAGATGTCATTGTCTATTCTGATGGTGTTTTCTTTAAATATTAAAACAATAGTGGAGGCTCCAAAAGAAAAATATCCTCTTTCTTTTCCTCTATGGCATATTTTATTAGGATTGTTGTTTATCTTGCCAATATTTAAAGCTCCAACTTCGATATATATGACGTCGCCAAAGTTCTTGGTTTCAACGATGTTTACTACTCTATGATTTTCACTAAAAACTTTATATCTTTTGAAGGCAATAGGATTAATTGTGTGTAAGACGCCTTTTATTTCTTTAGTGCTTACAACTTTACCATCATCAATGTCTCCGTAGTGGTGGTAATCTTCTACGTTTAGTCTAAATACTAGGCATTTACCATTGTAATATTGGTGAGCAATATTTTTATCACGTACTAATTCATTAATGGTGTAAAGGCTATTTTTTACGTTGATGCAAGTTAGTTTATTGATATCGTAGACCATTAATTTGGAATCGCATGGTGATATTAAGGCGTTTTCATCTAAGCATATTTTTCTTTTGTCTTTTTTTATTTTTCTAGTGAAAAATTCATCGAATGATTTATATTTTACGTTTTCATAGTCTTTCATGTTAATGTTATTTTTAATAATAAATTTTTTTATTTTGAATTTAGATAATCTGCTTCTAATTAGTAATCCATTGAATTTACTAATAGTGGGATTTGTTATTATTTTTAGAATAATTCTTCCTAAACTAGTATTATATAAAAAATTTAAGCTTTTTCTTATTTCTTCTTTGATTACTTTGTTATTAGCTCTGTCATATACTAATATTTCCATACTACACCTACTACTATTTTTTTCTAAATTTTAAAACCTTACCCTCTTTGATATTTAAATGTTTATATATACTTTCATTTTCATAATTGATATAATCGATATCGAGTAAATAAAATAATTTTTCTATTTGGGAAAACATTAATTGTGTTTCTCTTCTAACAAAATTATCTATGTATTTCATTTTTCTATGATAATTAGGATTTTTTTCATATATAAAATGATATATGTCTTCATATTCAAAATTAGCATAGTTATTTAAAATGGCTTTGGCTGCGAATAAGGTCTTTTTACTGTTTTTGTCTTTGTTTGATGTTATTCTTTTATCGATGTTGTTTATTTCTTTTGTGATAAATACAGGGAAGAATCTGGCTATGATTAATTCATCTAATAAGGCATGATTGGTGTTGTTTGAAGTAATGTAATTAAAAAAGAATGAGAATAGGTCTGTAGTGGTTGTATTAGGTTTAAAAATAAATTTTTGTTCTTCTATTCTTGCACTGATGTTTTCTATTTCTTCAAATAATAGGTTGGTTTCTTGAAATACATGATATTTTGATAATCTAGTGGCAATAACATTTTTTATGATGTTGCCTGTTTTTTCTTCTGTATTGTTGCTTAGATAAATTAATACTAATTGTGATATTCCCAAGTATTCATATAATGAATATAATATTTCTTTGCTCATACCATTACCATCCCGCCTATAAAAAGTATACCACATAATGATAAAGAAATAAATAATTAAATTATGCTATTTTATAATATTTTAAATTTATGAAATAAAAAAATAAATTCCAGTTTCATAAGAGAATTTTAAATGTATTAAAAACATCCATAAATGAACGTTTAAGGCTGTTGACAAAAGGGTATTATTTATACTATTTTAAATATTTTTAATATGTCATCAATATTTTTTTATTTATAGGCTTAACTATATAATATAATCATCAAAATCACGTCTAAATAATTATTAATATACTTTTCATTTTTTAACCTAACTATATATTTTAAATGATAATCAACAAATCTTTTTGTACTTTAATACTATGTTTTTCTTTCTTATCACAATTTAATAATTTATCATCAATTAAAACTTCTGTTTCCTAGGTTACAAACTTATATTCTTCCTTAGTTGAATTTTATGGTAAAGCAAGTCCCACTCCTTGTTTATTTACTGTTTTATTTTATTTAACTAGTACAATATTATTTTTAGTTAAAAAAAACATAATAGAAATAGGATAACTAATAATAATATAACTCCTGCTACTATTATAAAAATTTTCTTCTTCTTATTTTTTTCTTAGTATATATTTGTATAAATTAAATTAAATTATGATTTTGAGGACAATTGGATATATATAGGTTTCATATAAGATAGCTAGACCATTTAAAAACATAGAAATTATCATTATGATGCTATATCTTTTTAAAGATAATTTGTAATTAATGTTTTTTTTGGTAAATATTAGTTTAAGTAATTTAATACTTAGTATGATACCATATATGCTTGTTAAAATAATACTAAAAAGCTTAATTAACTCATGAGGAAAGAGATATAGAAAACTATATAGAATACCTTTATAATGATAAGTATTGATGATGGTTGAAATGCAAAAGCCTAGAATAAAGCCTTTAAAGAAGATAAGAAAAATAAGGAACGGAAGGCCTATGATTGTTAAGGATAGGATTGATATTCCACATAGATAAAAAATACTTGTGTTAAAACTATTTTTTAGTGTTTGTCCATAGTTGATATTTTTGATATTTTGATAGAAATTCATTATCTCATTGGTGGCTTCTAATTTATCCGTTTTACTAATTGAAATAAAAAAAATAGAGCCTGCAATGACACCAAGAATGATTAATCCTAATATTAAATAAGTAGTAACATTTCTAGGTATAATGCTGTTTTTTAAATTAATTAATTTTTGCTTCATATTCTCACCCAATAAATAATATTATTTAATACTTGAAATTATGAATATAATTTTGTATAATTAGTTATGAGGTGCGATATGGCAAAGATTATGAATGAAAAAGAAAATAAAAATAAGAAAAAAAAGAAAAAGAAAAAAACAAGTAACCTAGGTATGAAAATAGTTGGTTATACTATGTTAATTATTATTCTTATTTCAGTTATTGTTCCAATAATTCAATATTTTTAATTAAACACTTTTATAGTGTTTTTTTTGTTTGCTAATATGTTTTAGGAAATTAAAACAGCGTAGCAAAATTAAAAGAAAATATTTATTTCTAAGTACTTTCTTTTAACTATTTTTTTAATATTGATAATATTTTTTTTAATCTTTTTGGTTCTTTTTTTGTGTTTTTTTTGTTGTTGATCATGTTAATTATGTCTGTAACTTGTTTTTCACTGAATTTTCTTCCATTGAAGTCAATTATAGCATTTTTCTTGTCAAAATCAAAGTATATGTTATTATGTATATTACTGGTAAAGGTTAGTTTTCCTTTTCGATCTACTTCTTCTGACATAATTGCTTTAATTAAATTAATTGGTATGTGAGAATCTAGTGAAACCCCATCTAATCTTCTAATGGTATATATATCTAGGCATTCTATATATTTATAACCATATTGTATTTTTCCATACATAATTACACCTCCTACATCTAGTAATGTATTATAGCAGTACTATTTAAAAAATACAACCCCTAAAAAGAAAAAATTAAATTATCGTGAAAAATATATATTTTATTGGTTTTCCATGTTATAACAAACTAATCTAATGCTTTTTTTTGCAATAATGTATTTTAAAATTAATGACTTTTCGTTAGAAATTTGGTACAATGATTAATGAAGGTGAAAGAATGAAGAAGAATATATTTACTATTTTTAAAACTATAATTTTGTTTTTGTTACTTTTTACGTTTACTGATATTGTGGTAGGCATTTTTGATATTGATGTTGGTGTTTTATCAAATAAGGGAAAGTATTTACTTGGTTTTGGGTCAGAAATTGGTTTTTTGGTTATTCTATTTTTGGTATATAGGAAAACTTTAGTTAAAGATTTTAAGATTTTTTTTAGAGATTTTTTTAATAATTTTGAATTTGCTTTTAAGTATTATTTGATTGGTTTTTTGATTATGATTATAAGTAATTTTATAATCGTGATGTTTACTAAAAATGGGATTGCTGGCAATGAGGAAAGTATTAGGTCTTTAATTGAGATTGCTCCTTTATATATGATATTTTCGGTTACTTTATATGCACCTTTTACTGAGGAATTAATATTTAGAAAGGGATTCCGTGATGTTTTTAGGAATAATTTTATTTATGTTTTGGTGAGTGGGGTTACTTTCGGGGCTTTGCATGTTATTACTTATATTAAAACACCAATGGATTATGTTTATTTGATCCCTTATTGTTCGTTGGGGTTGGCTTTTGCTTATACTTATAGTAAATCTAATAATATTTTTTCTACTATTAGTATGCATTTTTTGCATAATACAATGGCCATTGTTTTGTATTTAGTGGGAAGTGGTTTATGAGAAGAAAAGTTATTGCTACTATTTTAATATTTTTATTTGTAATTATTTTGATTTTGTTATATGGATATGCGGTGGAGCCAAATATGTTTATTACTAAAGAATATACGATTAAGGATCCTAATTTGCCAGATAGTTTTGATGGTGTAAAGATTGTTCATTTTAGTGATTTGCATTATGGAAGAAATATTACTTTGAAAAGTATTGATAGATTTGTTAAGGAGATTAATTTTATTAAACCTGATATTGTTGTTTTTACGGGTGATTTGGTGGAAACTCCAAACGAGTTAAATGATAATGATTTTGATATTTTGGTTGAGCATTTAAGTAAGATTAATGCTCGAATTGGGAAGTATGCTATTTTAGGAGATCATGATTATGAAGAAAATGTTGAGATTTTGAAGAGTACCCTTACGGATAGTGGTTTTGATATTTTACTTAATGAGAGCGATGCTATTTATAATAATAGTATGGAAAAAATTATGCTATATGGCGTTGACGATGTTTTAAAAGATCGTGCTAATTTAGATAAAACTTTTGAAATTAATAATGAAGATTATAAGATAGTGCTTGTTCATGAACCTGATTATGTTGATAATATTTTGGAAAAAGATAGTTCTGTTAATCTTATTTTGGCTGGTCATTCACATGATGGTCAGGTAAAATTGCCTTTTTTGGAGAAGTTATATAATATCAGGGGTGCAACATTTTATTATGGTAATTATTATCATATTAATAATGCTAATATTTATGTTTCTAGTGGTTTGGGGGTAAGTGCTTATACATTCAGGTTGTTTAATCCACCATCTATTAATTTTTATCGTATTAATAAAGAAAGTTAAAAAGAAGGAGTAGTTTTATTTACTAGTTACCTTCTTTTAATATTGGTAATTTAATTGTGGTTTTTGTATATTCGCCTAATTTTGATTCATAACTCAAAATACCATCGTGGGCTTTAATAATTTCATTAGATAGGGGTACTCCTACCCCACTGCCATATTTTTTTGTTGTATAAAATACGTGTTTAATATTTTTTATGGTTTCATCACTCATGCCTATACCATTATCAAAAATAGTAATGATGTAGTAATTATTCTTAATGTAGGCACTTATTTTTACTATGCCTTTGTTTTCTATAGATTCGTAGCAGTTTTTAAATAAGTTGATAAATACTTGTTTTAATCTATTATAATCACCCATAATATAAACTTCTTCTTCGTTAGAGATTTCGTTTATTAAACTTATATCTTTTTTGTTAAATACTAATTTAATGACATCGGTAGTTTCGTAGATTAATAAATTGATATCTAGCATGTCTTTTTCAATTTTTATTTTTGATAATTCCATGAAATCATTGATAATATTTAAGGTTCTATCAACTTCGTTTTTCATGATGTTTATATATTTTTGTGATTTTTCTACATCATTGGCATTAAACATCTCTAAATAACCTTTTAAAACTGCTAATGGATTTTTTATTTCGTGTGTGATTTTAAATATGGAATTTTTGATTTGTTTATCTTGTTCTAATTCTTTGTAATTTAAAAATACATTACTGATTTTATCGGTTATTTCAAACAAATAAAGAATAGCAAAAGTAATTATGTAGAATATTACAACTACTAAAATAATATTGATAAGTGCATAAGCATCTTCTGCAGTCGTTTTTTTGAAAAAATATTCGAATGACAACATAAATCCTTGGACAACGGCGATGAGATCGATTAATCTATATTTTTTACTTTTATTTGCTAATAGTGCGATTACATAATAAATAATATATTTGATAATCATGACATAGATAATGCTACTTTTAATGGTAATATAAGTATAGATCACTATCACCAATGATAGAATTATGCCGAGAAAATTCTTTTTTTTAACATATGATATTATTATTGGAATGTTGCATAGTATTAAAAGCCTCTCGTCTTGGAATACATTCCCATATTTTAGAGATAAGCTCAGTGAGCTAAACAAACTTATTGCGAGAAATAAATTACCTTCTTTTTCGTTCTTTATATTTTTAAATATTACATATAAGAAATAAATCATTAAAGGAAATGAGATATAAATAATATTTAGTATAATTAAATTAATCATTTTTTATCACCAAACTAAGTATAAAACAAGACCTTTGTAGAAATATGTCGAATTTTGTCGAATAAAGTAATTTATTGTAAATAAATTGCTTTTTCTATAATTACGGAAATGTTTTTCTACAGAAAAGGAACTGATATATTCTTCTTCGTAGACATAAACTCCGACATTTGCTGCCGTACTCATTTTTTAATTGTTATAAATTTGATGTTTTATTCGTTATGGTGGATTTGCTCCGATTATTTGTAATATGCACACAAGTAACACCTCCTTTTTCTGTTTTCAATATACTATAATGAGGATGTTTTTGTCAATATTACTATTTTTTAAAAACTGTTCGGGTGTTTTTGAAATTCTGTGTAAAATTTGCTCGGTTTTTGAAAATCTGTACGGGAATTTTTGAAAAATGGGAAGGTGATTTTTTTTGTGAAAATGTAAAATTTTTGGAAAATGTGTCAAGTGAATTAGAACGGCGTAGCAAAGGCAAAAAAAAATGCTATGTTTGTTAAATTTTACATATTAACTTTTTAGCATCTTCACATGTAAATCTTAATTCTCTATCATGTTATTCTTTTATATAGCTATTTTCTTTTAATTTTCTTGAAGCAACAAGTTCAATATGGTTTACTCTTTGGTGGCTTATGTTTAGAATTTGGCAAACTTCTTCTATGTCTTTATATTCTCCATCTACTAGTCCATATCTTAGGTATTAAACTTGTTTTTCTTTTGCATTTAGGTTGCTTTTATTTTCGATTATGTCAACTAATTGTTCGTTTAATATTTGTTTGTTGATATTTTCACTTTCTATGGCGACAATTTTTCCTAATTCGTTCCTTTTAATATCAATTGTGCCATTTAAGGAGATATTTTTATTTTCTAATAATTTTAGGATTTTATTGACTGTTTTTTCATCATAGTTAAGTATTTACTCTAATTCTTCTATTGTTGGAGATTTTTTATTGGTATTATAATATATGCATTGTTTTAATTTGTCTATATTTGCACAAATATAATCTGGTAATCTAATTATTCTTGTTTCATAATATAAAACTCTATCTATTGTTTATATTATCCATCACGTGGCATAGGTTGAGAAATGGTATCCTTTTTTTAATCAAACTTTTCTATTGATTTTATTAGTCCTATATTACCATACTGAATTATGTCAGAAAAATCTAAACCGCGATTAAGTCTTTTTTTGGCTATGATTATTACTAATCTTAGATTTTTTTTATTATTTCATCTCTTGCTTGAATTTCTCCATTTTTTATTCTTTTAAATAGTTTTATTTCTTCTTTAGTTAAGATATCACTAGGTATTTCACTAAAATATTGGTTAAGTATATTAAGATCTTTTTTTGTTTTTTAAATGTAGCATTTGTTTGGATTTTAAGCTTTCCATGTTTTGTCCCCCCTTTTTTTGTGTTATCTATTTTTTTGTTGTATTATATTTTCTGGTTTTGTTTTTTTCTTTTGTTTTGTATGGAGAACCTACTGTATTATAATATTCTTTTACGTATATGTTATTTCTTAATTTTCTTAATGCTTTGACTTCAATTTGTCTTACTCTTTCACGGGTTATGTTAAAGATTTTTCCTAATTCTTCTAAGGTTCTTGTTTTGTTATCAATTACTCCAAACCTTAAATATAATACTTTTCTTTCTCTTTCGGTTAATGAGGATTCATCAATTATTCTAACCAATTCACCTTTGGCTGCTATTTCTTCTAATGGTATGGATTCTCTGTCTTCAAGTAAATCAATTAGTTCGATATCTTCGTCTTCGCCAATGCCAGTGTTTAATGAAGATGGTTTATTTATGATTACATCAAATATTTTATCCATTTTTTCATCGCTGTAATTGAATTGTTGTTGGATTTCTTCCATACTGGGATTGATACCATTTCGTACATAATAGTCATTTATATACCTTTTTACTTTGTTTACGTGTTCCATCGTATGAACAGGCACTCTTATGACTCTTCCTTTATCAAATATTGCTCTGGTAATGGCTTGTCTTATCCACCATGTGGCATAGGTTGAAAACTTGTAGCCTTTGTTTACGTCAAACTTACTTGTGGCATTAATTAGGCCAAGGCAACCTTCGTTTACTAAGTCAAGGAACTCTAAACCACGATTAGTGTAAATTGTGGCAATACTTACTACTAAACGAATATTTTTTTCTATTACTTCTGTTTTCGCTTCTTCATCACCTTGTTCAATTCTTTGGAATAGTGCTTTTTCTTCTTCTGATGTCAATAGTTGTTCGTTTAATTCGCTTAGAAATTGCTTTGATATATCAATATCAGGTAAATTTTGTTCTTCTATTTGTTGGTTTTTTATATTTTGATCATTTTTTAATTCATTATGATATAATTCTTTCATTTTTCTTCCCCCCCTCTTTCTTTTATTTAATAAGTTTTTTTACTTTTGTTTTTGTTTTGGTGTTGGTCGAATTGTGTACTTCTCCATCATGCAATTCTTTGATTTCATTTTTTCTTCTTAGTTTTCTGAAGGCATTAGTTTCGATTTGTCTTATTCTTTCTCGTGTTAGGTTAAATATTTTGCTTATTTCTTCTAGGGTACGACGTTCTCCATCATAAATACCAAATCTTAAGTATAATACTTTAGTTTCTCTTTCGGTTAGGTTGCTTTTTTCTATAGCTTCACGTATTTGTTTACTAAAAATAATTTTATCTGTGTCAATTTCATCTTTATCTTCAATAAAATCTATTAATTCGTCATCACTATCATCACTTATTGGAGTGGATAATAAAACAATTTTTGTTTTTACGATTGATAATATGTTTTCAACTGTACTTTTATCCCAATTGAAATATGCCGCGATTTCTTCTTTTGTTGGATATTTTCCATTATCGCAGTAATATGAATTGTTATAATCTTTTAATAATCTTATTTTGTTTTCTTGATAAGCTGATATCCTAATCGTTCTTCTTTTTTCATTGATACTATTTGTTATGGCTTGTCTTATCCAACATGTGGCATATGTTGAAAATCTATAGCCTTTATTGATATCAAACTTTTCTACAGCTTTGATTAAGCCTACATTCCCTTCTTCAATTAAATCAAGAAGATCCATACCACTTCCTACATGTCTTTTGGCTATGCTTATTACTAAGCGTAAGTTTTTAGTAATTAATTCATTTCTTGCTTCAATATCACCATTTTTGATTTTTGTAAATAGTTCTTCTTCTTGTTCTTTGGTTAATAATTCTTTTGATAATTTGCTGGTGTATTCATCTAGTCCGTTTATGGTGATTCCATAATCTTCAAAGTTTTCTATTTTTTTGCTGTCTAATTCTGTTTCTGTTAAATCTTTTTTGTAGTTAAAATTATCCATAAAATCTCCCCCTTTTTGGTTAACGTGCTATATCTTACCACATATATTTAATTTTGTCAAACATTTTTTTGCTGAAAGAAAAGTCTACGTTTGTAGACTATAGATATTTCTTTAAATATTTGCCTGTGTAGGATGCGCTCACTTTGCTTATTTGTTCAGGTGTGCCTGTGCATACTACATTTCCACCTAAATTACCACCTTCTGGGCCTAAATCAATGATGTAATCGCATACTTTGATAACATCCATGTTATGTTCGATAATTATTACTGTATCTCCATTATCAACGATTCTATTTAGTATTTCTAGTAATTTTTTGATATCATGAATGTGCAAGCCAGTAGTGGGTTCGTCTAAGATAAAGATGCTTCTTCCTGTCGGTTTCTTTTGTAATTCTTTAGCTAATTTGATGCGGGCAGCTTCTCCCCCGCTTAAACTTGGAGCAGGTTGTCCTAATGTCATGTATGAGAGTCCTACATCCATTAAAACTTGTAATTTATTTTTAATTTTAGGGATGTTTTCAAAGAATGTAAGGGCTTCTTCGACTGTCATGTTTAGAACGTCATTGATATTTTTGTTTTTATATTTTATTTCCAAGGTTTCACGGTTATATCTTGTGCCATGGCATACTTCACATGGAACGTATACGTCTGGTAAAAAGTGCATTTCTATTTTTTTGACACCATCTCCCCAGCAAGCTTCACATCTTCCACCTTTGACATTGAAGGAGAATCGGCCTTTATCATATCCTTTTATTTTTGCTTCTTTGCATTCTGCAAAAATATCTCTTATGTCGTCAAATACGGATACGTATGTGGCTGGGTTGCTTCTTGGGGTTCTTCCTATTGGAGACTGACTGATATGAACTACTTTATCTATTTCTTCTATTCCTTTTATCTCTTTGACTTTTCCAGGTCTATCTTTGAAGTTATAATATATATTTTGGGCAAGTGATTTATATAGAATTTCGTTTACTAAGGTGGATTTGCCACTTCCAGACACTCCTGTTACGCATATCATTTTTCCTAGTGGGAATTTGACACTGATATTTTTTAAGTTGTTTTCGTTGGCTTTAACGACTTCTAAGTATTTGCCTGTGCCTTTTCTTCTTTTTTTGGGAACTTCTATTTTTAATGTATGTTTTAGATATTTTCCTGTTAAACTGTTTTCGTTATTCATTACTTCTTCTGGAGTGCCGTATGCCATGACTTTTCCACCATGTACTCCTGCATATGGTCCTATATCAATAAGGTAATCGGCTTGAAGCATGGTATCTTCATCATGTTCTACCACGATTAGGGAATTGCCTAAATCACGCATTTCTTTTAGGGAGTTAATTAGTTTTTGGTTATCACTTTGATGTAATCCAATCGAAGGTTCGTCTAGTACGTATAAAACTCCTGTTAATCTTGAGCCTATTTGTGTAGCAAGTCTTATTCTTTGTGCTTCTCCGCCACTTAAGGTTCCAGCTTCTCTAGATAATGTTAGGTATGAAAGTCCTACATTTATTAAAAATGTTAGTCTGGAGTTTATTTCTTTTAATATTACTCCTGATATCTCATTTTGTTCTTCGCTTAGTTTTAAGTTGCTTATGAACTCTTTTAATTCTAGAATGGATAAGCAAGTTATTTCGTAGATGTTTTTTTTGTTTATTAATACTGATAAAACTGATGGTTTTAATCTTGCTCCATGGCAGGTAGGGCAAGTCATTTCAACCATATATTGTTCGATCCATTCTCTTATCCATGTGCTTTTTGTTTCCATGTATCTTCTTTCTAAGTTGGTGATGATTCCTTCAAATGTGTCTTTTGTTTTTCTGGTGGAACCACTTTTGGATACATAGTTATATTCTAATATTTCATTTGTTCCATATAGGATAATGTTTAATTTATCTTTTTCGATGTCTTTGATAGGAACATTCATATCAATATTGAAGTGTTTACATAATGTTTCTAATTGGGTATATATAATATTGTTGGTGTCTTCAACGTTAATTGCTACGATTGCTCCGTTGTTTAAAGATTTATTTTTATCAGGAATAATTAAATCAGGATCTAATTTATACTTGACTCCAAGTCCTTTACATTCTGGACAGGCACCATATGGAGCGTTAAAGGAAAATATTCTTGGTTCTAGTTCATCTAGTGAATAATCACAAAATGGGCAGGCGTAGTTTTCGCTTAAGATAATTTCTTTGTCGTGAATGACATCAACAATTACTTTGCCATGGGATAATTTTGTGGCTGTTTCTAATGATTCATATAACCTACTTCTAATATCTTTGTCAATTACTAATCTATCAATTACTACATTGATGCTGTGTTTTTTGTTTTTCTCTAAGTTGATTTCTTCGTTTAAATCGCAGATAACATCATCTATTTTGGCACGTATGTATCCATCTTTTATTAGTTTGGTTATTGTTTCTTTGTGTGTGCCTTTTTCTCCTTTAACAATTGGGCTTAGTATCATGATTTTTGTGTCTGTTGGTAGTTCTAATACTTTATTTGTCATTTCTTCAATGCTTTGGGGTTTGATTGGTATTTTGTGCACAGGACAATATGCCACGCCTATACGGGCATATAAGAGTCTTAAGTAATCATATATTTCTGTTACAGTTCCTACTGTACTACGAGGATTTTTATTAGTAGTTTTTTGGTCAATGCTAATACTTGGACTTAGTCCTTCAATTAAGTCAACATCAGGTTTATCTGTGTTTCCTAGAAATTGTCTTGCATATGCTGATAAGCTTTCTACATATCTTCTTTGTCCTTCTGCATAGATTGTATCAAATGCTAAGGAGGATTTTCCACTTCCTGATACTCCAGTTATGACTACTAATTTGTTTTTTGGTATCTCTATGTCTATATTCTTTAAATTATTTTCTCTTGCCCCTTTAATAATTATTTTATCCATTTTTATCACCTACTTATTTGTTTCTTTAGTATTATAATATACAAAAAAAAGAATGTCAAGACTTTTTCATACATTTGTTTGGAAAAAAATGGTGTTTTTAAAAGGTGGTGCAAGATAAACACATAAGTTTTAAAAACTCATGCGTTTATCTCGGCCATAAAAAGTATTTGTTTTTATTTTAGTACATGGTATGATTATATTGATTGTGGTATATAGGGTGAGAAACTATCCTTTGTTTATATCTTCATACATTAATAATGATATTATTAAATGGAGAAAATTCTAATAGTGATATTAGAAGCATACGATTTTAAATCGTGTTAGATTCACAAAAGGCATATTATGGTGTATGTCTTTTATTTTTTTTATTGTGATTAAATTTTATATTTCTAATAATTCTTTGATTTTACTTTTTATTCTTTGCAGTGCGTTATAAACTATTTTAGGATCTAATTCTAAAATTATGGCGATTTCATCTGTATTCATGCCACCTGTTCTTAATTCATATATTCTACTTTCTAAATGTGTTAATTTATCTTTTATTTGATAATCTAGTTCACTTGCATTTTCAAAATGTAATATACTATTTTCGGGATTGTATTTTTCATCTATAATATAGTTGAGTAAGTCATTATCATTTTCATTATCAGTTTGGAAATTAAAGGATATTGACTCGTTTAAAATTTTGTTTTTATCATGGTCTAGTCTTTTTAAATAAGTTTTTAGTCCTCGGTCAATGCATATTGTGGCAAATGTATAAAAAGAAGCTTCGTTAGTATCATTATAACTTTTTATAGCGTTTTCAAAGGCTATCATTGCTTCCTGTGATAAGTCATTTTTGTCAACACCTTTATTATTGATATAAGTAAATTTCATGTATTTGTTTACTATTTTATTAATGACATATTTATATTTATTATAAAGCATGTCCATTGCTTCTTCACTATGCTCACTAATTAAATAAAGTAATTCGTTGTCATTTTCTTCCATAATTATCCTCGCTTATTAATTATTTCATAAATTATTATTCCTGCAGCCACGGAGGCATTTAAGCTATTAACTTTTCCTGTCATTGGAATGCTTGCAATATAATCACAGTTTTCTCTAACAATTCTACTAATTCCTTTGCCTT
Organism: uncultured Clostridium sp.; assembly: GCA_905199855.1. Taxonomy (GTDB): domain Bacteria; phylum Bacillota_I; class Bacilli_A; order RF39; family UBA660; genus CAG-762. The sequence goes on along the minus strand of CAJKHY010000001.1, from coordinate 27,692 downwards.
CATTGCCTATTACTAAGCAAATAGGCATTTTATAATCAATATCACTTATACTAGTGGAACTCATATCAGTACCAATTATCCAATAACCTCTGTCTTTTAGATATTTGATGGTATTTACTAGATTGGTTACTTTTATTATTTTGATGTTTTCAATGGCTCCAACACTTGTTTTGATAACAGTGCTATTTATTCCTACGGAACGATCTTCGGGAATGATAATAGCATCTACTCCTAAGGCTTCACTAGTACGTATTATTGCTCCAAAATTATGGGGATCTTCTATGTGATCTAACATTACTACTAAAGGATATTCTTTATTTATACTGTTTGTTATTTCTTTTAAGTCATATGTTTTATAATCGTCAACTTGTGCTATGATACCTTGATGTAATCCATTAACCATTTTATCTAGCTTAAAATTATCTAAATAAGCAATATCGATATTTTTGTCTTTTAGTAAATCTAATATTTTTTTATCATTAAATTTCTTTGATAGATATAATTTGTTAATTTTACTATTGTTTAATAATTTTTCATATATAACATTTTTACCATATATATACATAATCATAACTCCTTTATATAAGAAAGTATTTCATTTAATCTATCTTTGTCATTTATATATAAATAGCCTATTAAGGCCTCAAAGCCCGTAGAGTGTTTATAGGTTAAAATATCAGTATTTTTGGGGTGTATTCTTCTTTTGTTGTTGCGACCTTTTCTTACAATGTCTAATTCATTATCATTTAAGATTTTTGCTTGAATTAGATAGTTTAAAAAATTTACTTGTCCATATGCGGATACGTATTTAATTGCTTCTTTTTGTAAATCGTCTATTTTTGATATGTCTTTGTCTATTAGGTATTTTCTTATGAACAATTCATATACTGAATCACCTAAATAAGCTAAGACCAATATGTTAGTTTCGTTATCAAAATTCATAAATTACTCCTTTTTTTAGTAGTTAAATTATATCATTATAAGGGGAAAAGTACAAGTTAAAAAAATATGTGTTATTATTTAGTATTCTTATAAATTGCGACATATCTAATAGCATATTTTTTTATTTTAAATAGTTTTATGTCTCCGTATTCTTCTTTTAATATATCATTTTGATATTCACATATTACTTGTCCATTTTTGTTTAGTAAATTATTTTGATTTATATAATTTAAGATTTTATCTATAACTTTCATATTATATGGAGGATCTATAAATATTAAATCAAAACTAATTTTATTATCGTTAAAATATTTTAGTGAGGTCATATAATCCATTTGTAAAACTTTATAGTTATTAACTTTGTAATTATTTAAATTTTTTAATATAGTTAGGTAGCATTCTTTGTTATTATCTACAAAATATGTATATTTGCTGCCATTGCTGATAGCTTCAATGCCAAGACTTCCACTTCCGGCAAACAAATCTAAGCAAATGCTATTTTGAATGTGATCTTGAATCATCGCAAAAACTGATTCTTTTACACGATCCATGGTTGGTCTTGTGCCTTGAATACTATAGCCCAAAATGTTTCTTCCTTTTAAACTGCCACTTATAACTTTCAAATGCAACCCTTCTTTCCTGTTATGTTTTTTATTCTTTTATTGATTTCCATGACTAAATAAGATAATTGGTTATAGCATTTAATGTAATTTGCATAGTCAGGATTATTAAATATTTCTTTTTTTAATGTAATGTTTTTTTCTTTCTGATATTTTTTTATTTTGTTTAAAATATTTTGATTACTTAGTAATTTATTTTTGGCTGTAGCAAGTTCTTTTACAATTTTACTGTTATCTAAATAATCTAATAATTCATATGTTTTTTCTATTACTTCGTTCATTTTATCACCTACTTTAATACATCTAGGAAGTTTTGAATTAAGCTTATATTATTTAATACTTTGTTTAAACGATCGCTTGGTTTTAATTCGTATTTGTCTTTCATATCACTGATGAAATCATTAAATGAAAGTGGGTTTCTGTTTAAATATTTGTACCAGATGGAGTTTTCACGTAAGAATTTTTGGTACATTAAGTTATTCTTTATTTTATATTGTAAATCAATACTCATATTTAATCTTCAAACCTTTTATATACTGGTCTTGGGGTATAATTATTATTGGAAGATGTAGGATTATTCTTGGATACGACTAAATCGCCAAATAAGGATAAAGCTTTTTGCAAAGAGGTTATGCCTTCTTGGACTTTATCTACATCCATGTTTTTTACCATATTAATTACTTCATTAAAACTGTTTTTATTATTATTTTTTGTATTGATGGTCGTTTTTTCTTGTTCTTTTAAATATTTATTCCAAATGCTATTATCTTCACCATATAAGTCGTACATTTCATAGAATTTTTGCCATGTCATTTCATTATTGTTAACGTATTTAATTAAATTAGGATTTTTCCTTACAAACATTTTGAAACTATCAACACTCATAATATCACCTAATTAATTATATGCTTTATTTTTTTATTGTTTATTATTATTTACTAAATTTTTAAATTCTAATCCGCGTTCTTCAAAGCATTTATATTGATCCCAAGAGGCACATGCTGGAGAAAATAAGACAATTTCGCCACTTAGGGATATTTGTTTTGCTTTTTCAACTGTTTCTTTTAGGTTGTTGAAAACTAAACAGGGAATATTTATTTTATCACAAAAGTTTTTTATTTTATCTTTAGTTTCTCCATAACATAAGACATTTTTTACGTTTTGCATATGGTCTTTTAATTCAAAGAAATCTTGTCCGCGATCTAGTCCACCTAATATTAAATTAATTGGTTCATGGAAAGCACTTATGGCGATGGTAGTGGCCATGTTATTTGTTGATTTGGAATCATTATAGTATTTTACTCCATTTATAGTGTTAACGTATTCGATACGATGTTCTACTCCTTTAAAGTTTTCTAATGTTTTTTGGATGGATGTTATGTTGATATTAAGATTTATACCAGTGATAATGGCACACATCATATTTTCGTAATTATGGTTACCTTTTAGAATGGTTTTTGTTGTATCAATGATTGGTTTATTTTGGTAGTAAATGATGTTATTTTCTAAATAAGCATCACATTTTCTGGTGGTACTAAAAAAGTATTTGGTGCTTTTTATGTCTTTAGTTGTTTCGATGCAATCGCTGTTTCCTCCATTTATTATAGCGATGTCTTTGTTTGTATGGTGATCGAAAATTTTCTTTTTAATATTTTTATAATTGTCGTAAGTATCATGGAAGTCAAGATGAACGGGATATAAGTTGGTTAATATGGAGATGTCTGTTTTGAAATTTTGAAAATTAACAAGATGGTGTCCGGCAATTTCGATTACAATATAATCGTTTTCTTGTATTTTATTTAAAAATCCTGATAAGGGGAATCCTATATTTCCTGTTAAGTGGACTCTTTGCCCTGCATCTTTTAGTATTTCGTATATTAAAGTGGTGGCCGTAGTTTTACCATTACTACCAGTTATGCCTATGATTTTAACATTTTTAGGTAACAAGTGATATGCCATTTCTATTTCGTTGATGACGGGAATATTGTTTTTATGGCAAAATAATACGTATTTGTGGTCATTTCTAATGCCTGGATTTTTTATTAGGTAGTCAAAATCTTTGGTTAATATGTCGTCAGGATGACTTCCTAGAATAACTTTGACCCCCATATTTTCTAGTTCATGAACTTTATCCATGTCTTGATTAGTGCTGAAATCATTAACAATAACGATGTTATTTCTTTTGGCTAAGACTTTTGCAACTTCATAACCACTTCGAGCCATGCCTAAAATAAATATTTTTTTATTTTCAAGCATAAAATTAATCCTTTTCTTTAATTGCTTCAAGCATATTTATTTTGATGTTTAAATTGTTAAATTTTTCTTCGTATTCTGTTGTGATGTTGAGAATGTTTTCTTTTTTTAAGTCATTTGTTGTATATATTATTTTATAACCATTTTCTTTTAATGAATAAATGGAATAGTTGAATAGGTCTAAGTTATCTGTTTTCATGGTGATGTGAGCTTCGTTTTTGAAAATTTTATCATAGATATCTAGAAAGATATATGAAGTCAATCTTCTTTTTTTATGTCTTTCTTTGGGCCACGGATCGGAAAAGTTTAAGTAAATTAAATCTATTTCTTTGTCAAAGATTGTGCTTAAATTTAGAGCATCTATTTTTATTAATTTCAAGTTGTTTAATTCGAACTTGTTTGTTTTTTGAATGGCACGTACAAGGACACTGTCATATTTTTCGATTCCTATATAATTAACATCAGTGTTTTGGAGTGCATTTTCTAAAATGAATTTACCTTTACCCATGCCTATTTCTAAATAAATGGGATTATCATTTTGAAATAATTCATGCCATTTACCTTTATAATCACAAGGCTTATTTACATAATATTTACCTTCTTCAATAATGTTTTTTGCATTTTTTACGTTTTTTAATCTCATAATATACCTCATGAACATTATATAACATTTTGATGTACTTATCAATACTAGGCACTTATTTAATTTTTGAACATATATTAGTATTGATAAGGAGTGAATTATGAACAAGGATAGAGATATGTTTTATAATACGTATGGTTATGCTGGTGGCAATCCTGCTATGATGAATCCTATGCAAGGGATGATGCCTGGGCAAATGAATCCCTTTGTAAATACTAATGAATTAAATACAAGGTTATCTAATTTAGAAAAGAAAATCAAGATCTTGGAATCAAGAATAGCAAGGTTGGAAAATCCATATAATTCTAATTACAATGAGCCTGATTCTAACATGTATATGATATAATTCATTTGCACTACCTCACGGTGGTGTTTTTTCTACAAGCAAAGGCTATTTGTCTTTACCGTAGACATAATTCCGACAATAACTGCCGTACTTTTTTTGTTTTGATTATTTTTCTTTTGCTATGCTGTTATAGTTCTTTGGCTTTGTTTTGTGCAATTTTTGACTTTTTAAATATAATGCTTGGATTGTGGTTTTTTTGTTGCTTGAATTTTAGGATAAATTAGACATAATTGTTATGCATATGTAGCATTTCGTTTATGTTATTTCTATAATAGTTTTTATCACCTCCTTTGTTTATGAATTTACTATACTACAAAAAGGAAGATAAAGTCAAACTTCTAAAATTTAAAAACGCCCGGTTGTTTTTTGAATATTGGAAGGGTTTTGTTTTGGTTTTTGAAAAACTGTACGGGCGTTTTTTTATTTTGACAATTTTTATTTTTTTTGAAAAAAGTGGTGTTTAAATTCGGTAGGGGTTAATACTTTATACTTGAGAATGGGAGTGTTTTTATTTTGTTTAAAAAAATTAATTTTGTTTTTTTATTCGACAAATTACTTAGATTAAAGGTATTACACTTATTTTATGAAAGAAAGAAGGTGTGATATCGATCAAGCTGATTAGAAAAATAAACATTAAGAGTTTGACCATTAATAGTTTATTTTTTTTACTATTATTTATTTTTATCATGAGTACTTCTTCAATGTTAAGTGAAAGGAAAAAGATATCTTTTAACTATGTGCTTATTCCAAAAACGAAGGATGCCACGGATTATATAACTTATTTGAATGATTATTATCAAACTGATGATATTGTGGCTTATCTTAAGATAAACGAAGATATTACTACTCCGGTGGTACAGGCAGAAGATAATACTTATTATTTGAATCATACTATAAGTAGGGAGAAATTAGTAACGGGAAGTATATTTTTGGATTATAGAAATGATATAAATGATAAAAAATTACTAATATATGGTCATAGCAATAATAAGTATGATATTCCTTTTAAATATTTAAAAAATTACTTGGATTATGATTATTTTTTGACTAATAAATATATTACTTTTATAACGGATAAGGCTTATATATATGAGATTTTTTCTGTTTTTAGTGTGGAAAATGATTATCAATATAGTAAATTATATTTTCAAAATGATGATGAATATGTTGAGCATTTAAATTATTTAAAGAATAATTCAATGTATAAAAACTCTGTGGATTTGAATGAGGATAGTCATATTATTACTTTGCAAACGTGTTTAAATACTAAAGGAAGTAAGTTGTTGATAATAAATGGAAGAAAGGTGAATTGATGAAAAAGAAAAAAATTATTTTATTATTAATTATTACTGTAATTAATATTTCTCTGGTTAAGGCGTTGGATAAAGATAATGAGTTTGGGAAGATTAAAATAGATAAATATGCTTCTAAGGAAGATGTTACATATGGTAGGAGTGCCAATGTTACTTTAGAGGTTAATGGGAGTAGTTTTGAGAAGAAAAATACTTTAGATGTCGTTTTGATTTTGGATAGATCTTCTAGTATGAATGATAATTTGGATAATCAAAATAAAATGGGCTTGGTAAAGACAGAGGCTAAGAGTTTAGTAAATGATATACTTAAGCAGGATGGTAATGTAAGGATAGGTATTGTTACTTTTGGTACTAAGGTTTTGGATAAGTATTCTTCTAAGGGGCTTGCGAGTGATAAAACAAAATTGGATGCTTTGATAGATTCTATTCCTAATTATTTATATAATGAGGCAACAAACGTGCAGGATGCTTTAAGTAAAGCGGAGGCATTGTTGAGAAACAGCATAGCAAACAAAAAGGCAATAATTCTTTTGACGGATGGGGCTCCTACTAAGTTTACTTATAAGGGGAAGGCTTATGGTACTGGTAATAATGATAATCAGGTTTGCTATATTGGTAAGGGGAAGAATTGTACTAAGTCCTCGCCTTCTTCAATGGCTAAGGTTGTGGCGAATGAGCTTAAAAAGAATGCTACTATTTTTACAATAGGGTTTGGTGTTATAGATGATGCATTTTTAAGTGAAATAGCAAGTTCTAAGAACGATTTTTACTTGGCAAATGGAGAAAGTAAATTAAGGGATAATTTTGATGATATTGTTAGGAAGGTAAATGTTATTGCAAATAATATTGTGGTAACTGATGTTATTCCTGCTACTTTTGTTTTGGATAAGGATAGTGTTAAGGTCCCAAATAATACTACTTTTAAAATTGTTAATAATGATGATAAAACTACTAAGATTATATGGAAGATTGGTGATTTGGATGCAACTTTAAATTATAAGTTAACTTATAATATTACCGCGGAGGCTCCTTACTATGGTAGTATGAATACTAATAGTCGTGCTTATTTGGAGGGAAATGCTCTTAAGAATAATGATTACTATAAGAATAAGAATATTTTGTTAACTTTTCCTAAGCCAAATGTCCCTATTCCTGCTTTGACTAATGATGATGATTATTCAAATGTTACTTTATATAGGCAAAATAAGTTAATGGTTAATGCAAATGATGGTATTTTAACTAATGATAATTTGTATCAAGTAAATGATAGTAATGCTAATATTAAGAATTCTGTTGTAATCGTACCAAACTCTTTATCTTGTGGTAAGTTAGATGATATTAATGTTTTGGAGGATGGTGGTTTTACATATTCTAGTAGTAATGAATGTTTGGGTGATATTACTTTTGATTATTATATAATGTCTAATGTTGATGACACTGTTGTTATTTCTAATACTAGTACAGTTACTTTACATGTTTCAAAGAAGCCTACTTCTTATACGGTTAAGTATTTAGATTATGAATCTAAGAAACCTTTACATGATGAGAAGGTATTGAATGTTTATCTTTATGATGAAATTAGGGAGGAAGCTTTTCATATTGATAATTATAATTTAATTGGTGATAATGTAATTACTAAGGCAATCGATAAGGAGAACGAAGAAATAATATTTTACTATGTTAGGGAAAATAATATTGCTTATGTGGTTGATTATTATTTTGATGATGTTTTGGATTTGAATAAGAGAGAGATATTTATAAATAATAAGCTTGGTGCTTTGATAGATAATTATCCTGATAAATTGGATTATGGTTATGTTCTAGACCGTGTTGATAATTTACCTTTAACTTTAAAGGAAAATTTGGACGATAATGTTATTGGAGTATATTATAAGAGATTAACTGGTAATGTGATAGTTAATTTTATAGATATAAATGGTAAGAAGTTGAGTGATTCTGTTACTATTACTGATTATGTGAATAATTTATATGATACTAATCCTATGGAGATTGATGGTTATAAGTTTGTTAAGGTGATGGGTAGTCCTCAAGGTAAAATTATGGATGGTAATGTTGAAATTACTTATATTTATGAATTGATTATTCCTAAAACAGGGGTTAGTTATAATTATTGGAAGGAAATAATTTCTTTATCATCTTTTGTTTTGTTAATGAGTATAATAGTTGTAAAGAAACATCTAAAACGCAATTAATAGATGTTTTTTTCTTAATTCGTGATATAATTATGTAAGGTGGTAAATATGAAGATATATGTTGTTAGACATGGAGAAACAAATGAGAATATTAGTAAGATGATGCAGGGTAACTTGGATACGAAGTTAAATGACGCTGGTAGAAGTCAGGCTCACGATTTAGCGGAAAAGGTAGCTAGTTGCGATGTTGATTTGATTTTTTCTTCTCCTTTGAAGAGGGCTTATGATACGGCTAAGATAATTTCTTCAGGTAAGAGAATTATTGTCGATGAGCGTTTGAAAAGTAGAAATCATGGTGAGTTTCAGGGTATTTCAAGGAATAAAATTAATTTAAAAGATTATTGGAACATTAAGAAGAATATCAGGTATGAGAAGGCTGAGAGTGTTAGGGATTTATATGATAGAATTGATTCTTTGCTCATGGATATTAAGAGATATTATCCTGATAAGAAGGTTCTTCTTGTTACTCATAGTGGTATTACGAGGATTCTTCATTATTATTTTAATGGTATCCCAGAGGATGGTGATTTGACTCCTTATGTATCTAATAACTGTTCGTTCGAAGAATATGAATTGTGAGTTTTTTATGATGGTGTTTTTGATTTTAATGCTTATATTGGAATTTAAGCTTTTTTTTTAATATTTTTTTCTTTTTTATGATAAAATTGTATTAAGGGGAGGTCTTATGAAGAGGAAAATAAATATTATTACACATCTTATTAATAGTTTACTTTTTATTACTATGGGGTTAATATTTATCATTAAGAGAAATGAGATGTTTGCTATTACTATTAAGGTAATTGGTGTTTTGCTATTGATAACGGTTGTTTTTAAGATAATTAATATTTTTGTTAAGAGAAGGAGGATTTTGGATGGTGTTTTAGATATTGTAATAACTTTGGTAACTTCTATTTTTGTTATTGTGAGTCCTTCGTTTTTTGTTTCATTTTTTATTATTGTTTTTGGAATATATGCAATGTTGCAAAGTTTGTCTAGTTTGATTAATTTGTATATTTATAAACAAGATCATCTTCGTGGTAAGTTGATAATTGTTTTTAAGTTTCTTATTAGTTTTATTACTTCTTATTTGTTGTTGTTTAGTAAGGTGAGTAATGCTAAGTATCTTTGTCTTATTACTGGTATTTATTTGATTATTTATGGTGTTAATATTTTTGCTGGTATTTTTGATAGGAAAAAGAGGTTGGTTATCCCCTTACCTACTATTTTGACTATGTTTATTCCTCCACTTCTTATTAAGAGGGTTGAAAAGGCAAATGGTAATAATTCCACTGATGTTAAGAAGGATGTTAAGCCTAATTTGGAGATATTGATTCATTTGGCTAAAAATGGTTCGGCTATGATGGGACATGTTGAAGTGGCTGTTTGCGATAAGATTTATTCTTATAGTTGTTATAATTATACTAATAGAAGGCTTTGGGGTGGTATGGGTGATGGTATTTTAGGTATATTTGACCATGATAAGTATATTAAGTATTGTGTTTGTGAGAAAAATCGTTTTATTGTTTCTTATGGATTTTTATTAACTGAGAAGGAAATAGATATTGTTTTGAACAATATAAATGAGATGCTTGAGGAAAATGCTGTTAGATGGTATCCTGAATATGCTTTATATGATATGGGAATTTGCCCTAAGAAGGACTTTACGGAGATGGCTAATCAAACTTATAAGAAGGCAGATGGTGTATTTTATAAGTTTATTAAGGGTAAATTTAAGACTTTCTTTGTGTGTCGTACTAATTGTGTTGAGGTGGCCGACACTATATTGGCAAGTCTTGGTACTAAGGTAATTAATTTGGAAGGTGTTCTTAGTCCTGGTACTTATTATTCATATTTGGAAAAGGAATATTTGAAGAAAAATAGTAGAATTTTTTCTAAAACTGTTTATACTAAAGATTTAATTAAGAAAAAGAAATACTAATCAATATTTGATGATTGTATTTCTTTTTTATATTTTGATTTTTTTAGTCTTATTTCACTGAAATTGCATTTTTTACATAATGTTTCACATTTTATTCCTTTTTTGAAGTTTTGATGCATTTTTTTAAATCTTTCGCTTTGGATAATGTTTTCTAGGCTAGTTTCAAATATGTTTCCTAGGTTTATTATTCCTTGGCTGTCGAGACAACAAGGTACTACGTTTCCATTTGATAAAATTGCTATATGGTTAATCGTGCCATAGCATTTGCCTTTTTCACTATAATAATTGTTATCTAAACTGGGCCATTTGAATACGTAGTCTTTGTTTAGATATAAGTTTTTTTTGATTTTGATGTTTATTTTTTGGTTTAGTTCTTCATAATCAATGTGATATTTTTTGCTGAGATATGTGATAAATTTGCTACTTGAATTATTGCTTCCAAGGTTCCACAGGCGATATGATATGATGATATCACTGTTATTAATTATTTCATTAGCGTTGTTGTCAATTGTATTGAAGTTTTTGTAAATATGAATAATGTCATGGATAGAAATGTTTATTTGTCTAATTGTTTTGCTATGTTTTAGAATAATATCTAATTTATTACTTAGAAGAGTGCCATTTGTAGTGATATTGACTTTTTTGTTGTATTTAGATGCTAAGTATAGTATCTCGTCTAGTTCTTCATGTAATAATGGTTCTCCTAAAACGTGTAGGTAGATATAATCTGTATAATTGTTGATTTTTTTTAAGATTTGTTCAAACTCTTTACTGCTTAATGTGTCTTTTTCTCTTTTGTATTTGCTACAAAATGAGCAATTGAGGTTGCATTTGTTGGTAATTTCTATATAAATACTTTTAAACATTTTATTCACTTTCTAGTTCAAAAATGATATCTCTTAGTTCCATGGCTTTTTCAAAGTCTAATTTTTTAGCAGCGTCTTTCATTTCGTTTGTTAATCTTATAATCATGTCTTGTTTTTCTTTCTTGCTGTATTTTTCTTTGATTTGAACATCTTTTTTGGTTTCGAGTTCGTTAGTTATTAATTCTCTAATTTCTTTGTTAATGGTTTTTGGTATGATATGATTTTTGATGTTATATTCGTTTTGAATGGTTCTTCTTCTTTTGGTTTCGGTAATGGCTTCTTCCATTGATTCACTTATGGTGTCAGCGTACATGATGACCATACCGTTTTCGTTTCTTGCACATCTTCCTATTGTTTGGATTAGGCTTCTGCTACTTCTTAGGAACCCTTGTTTATCGGCATCCATTATGGCAATTAGGGATACTTCTGGGATGTCTATTCCTTCTCTTAATAAGTTAATGCCTACGACTACATCATATTTTCCTAGTCTTAGGTCTCTTATTATTTTAATTCTTTCTAGGGTTTTTATTTCATTGTGTAAGTATGCTACTTTCATGTCTATGTTTTTGAGATAATTGGTTAGTTCTTCAGCCATTCTAATTGTTAGGGTGGTGATTAATACTCTTTCGTTTTTTTCTATTCTAATGTTTATTTCGTTTATTAGGTCATCAATTTGGTTTTTAGTGGGTCTTACTTCAATTATAGGATCAAGTAGTCCGGTTGGTCTTATTATCTGTTCTACTACTTTATTATGGACTTTTTCAAGTTCATAATCTCCAGGTGTTGCGGATACGTAGATAACATTTTTTATTTTGCTCTCAAACTCTTCAAATTTAAGTGGTCTATTGTCAAGAGCACTTGGTAGTCTAAAGCCATAGTCTACTAAGTTTTGTTTTCTCGCTCTGTCTCCATTGTACATTCCTTTTACTTGAGGTAAGGTAACGTGCGATTCGTCTATTACTAAAAGATAGTCGTCACCAAAGAAGTCTATTAGGGTGGTTGGCATTTGGCCAGGGCTTCTTAGGGCAAGTGGTGCTGAATAGTTTTCAACACCACGGCAAGTTCCTGTTTCACTTAACATTTCCATGTCGTAGTTAACTCTTTCTTCTATTCTTTGGGCTTCAATTAATTTATTTTTTTCTTTGAAGTATTTTACTCTTTCTTCTTTTTCTTTGGATATGTTTTCAATGGCTTTTTGTAATTTTAAATCGTTGGTAACGAAGTGTGATGCGGGGAATATGGAGATTGTTTTTTTGTCTTTTAGAATTTTTCCGGTAATGCTATCAAACTCACTGATTCTATCTATTTCGTTGCCGAAAAATTCAATCATTAGACCTTCTGTTTTTTGGTTTACGGGAATTATTTGTAAGGTGTCCCCGATTACTCTAAATGTGCCTCTTTTTAGGTCGATGTCGTTTCTTTCATATAACATGTCAACTAGTTTTTTTAAAACATCATCTCTTTTTATTTTGTCGCCGACATTTATGGTGAGCATTTTGTTTTTGTAATCTTCTACTTCACCAATTCCATATATGCAAGACACGCTTGCGACGACAATGACATCTTTTCTTGTTATGATGGCAGAGGTGGCACTGTGACGAAGTTCGTCTATTTCATCATTGATGCTACTGTCTTTTTCAATATATGTATCTGTTGATGGAACATATGCTTCTGGTTGGTAATAGTCATAGTATGATACAAAGTACTCTACTTTATTACCTGGAAAAAGTTCTTTGAATTCACTGTAAAGTTGTCCGGCAAGGGTTTTATTATGTGCTAAAACTAGGGTTGGTTTATTAACTTTTGCTATAACATTTGCTATTGTAAAAGTCTTACCAGTCCCTGTCGCCCCTAGTAAAACTTGGTGTTTCTTGCCTTCTTCAATTCCTTTAACCAGCTTTTCTATCGCCCCAGGTTGGTCTCCGGATGGAGTATATTTTGATACTAATTTAAACATTTTGTCCTCCTTACTATGACTACTGTCAGCCTAAAAATTCGTGGCCATTTATATAAAATTCGTGGCCTAGCATATTACTCCTACTAAAAAATTGGTCGTTTTTGGGTAGGCCACGCATCTCGGCCACAAATTTACTAAATGGCACCAAATAACACTAAATGATACTAAACATCACTAACAATACTATTTTAACACTTATTTTATGGCAAAGCAAGCAAACTGACATAAGATTTCATAATGCCAGTTTTCGTATTTTTAAATAAATTTGTTTATATTAAAAGTGTAAAATAAGTTGTTAATTATTTCATTACAGCCCCTATTATAAATTATCTTCTTCTTACTTTTGTTTTAGCTTTTAAGTCTTTTTCAACTTCCATTATACATTGTACATTTGATAAATAAGCTACATCACTTAATTCTTCTTCAGATATTGCAAACAATCTATTAACCATAATATCATGATAATCATCTAATAAATTACCATCCTTATCAATATGATCGTGTGAATGTCCTCGTTCTGAATCGGATTTTACATATACATCAAATGTTCCATCTTGTCTCTCTCTAACTGTATAGTCAGACTGTCCATATGTTCAGGATTTATCATATGTATAATTTCCATCTTTGCCTTCCTTTGGTGCATCTTCTTCTTTTGATTCTTTTGCATCAAAAATTGAACCAAACCATCCCATTATTTTACCCCCTTCCTAAGATAAATCTCTCTATTATAAATACCAACTAAAGTATTATCTTTTATGTAAAAATTATAATCAGGTCCAAAATTAGGTACATTATCATCGTCAATAAAGAACATCTCAATATCTGTAAACCCTAATTCTGGCAATTCAGAAATTGCATCTACCAACATTTTATTTTCTTCATCATTTATAGAACTAATATCAAACTTAATGATTTTATCCTCTATAAATTCTAATACTGGTAATTCAATTGTTTTTACTTCACGAGTATGTGAATTTTCTACATCTACATAAGCTTTCATTATCCATCTCCTTCTATCATTATTTTATAATTTAATTTTTTCATTGCCAATATTTTCATTTTTATATATATTAACACTCTTTTAATTTTCTTCTAATTTTATGTATTTCTTGAGAAGTTAATTTTAATCCCATATCAATTCTCAAATCTTCATTGCAATCAAGTATTTCCATTTCTTCTATTTTTCTAATTATATTTAATAAATATTCCATATCAAACTTTTTATCAAAAAACACTTGGTAAGGATATATAATTTGTTGTCCTTCAATACTATAATCAGAAATTGTTTTAGTTAAATACTCGTTTGTTATCAAATTAACAATATTTAACCTATCAATTTCATTTGCAACTTGTAATATACTTTTAAGAGATTTTAATTCTGCTTGTCTCTCTATTGGATTAGCATAATACAATATACCTTTATAAATTCCATTTGCCTTTAAGTGTTTTTCGTGTATGTTAGTTACACTTAATATATCATTTTCAATATTATATATTCCACTATTAATTTTTCTTTCTTGTAATACATGTTCGATTTCATGTGCTATTATTTTAACAATATACAAATTAATCATCATTATTTTATCTTCATATGTATCTGTATATTTACATTGTTTACTTTCTAAACCTAAAGCATATATCATTTTACAAAAATTAATATATATTGTTTTTGTATCTGGTGAATAATAAGCTAATGAATTATTTTTAAAATTAGAAATAACAACATTTTTTAAATATTTGTCTAACCTATATTCATCTGAAAAAAACTCAAAATATTTTTCTATTACTTTATCATCAGCGATATGTTCACTTCTAGACAAATCATAAACTAACCTAGTTATTTGTTCCATATTAAGTTTCATTCCTTTCCTCTTTGTTCCAAGGCACACATAGTCATGAAAATAAATTTATTTTCAGATTAATTCTCCATTTTATTTTATTATGCAATTTAAAAGGTGACGAAAACAACATTCGCCACCTTATGTATTAAATATTAAATGAGTTATATATTAAGTAGCGATAGTATCGTTCCTTATAAATTCACCATTATAATGACAAATAATATTAGTAAAATCAAGTAAATATTACCATTTTTTGTTAAAATTTACAATTTATAAATTAAAATAGTTTTCGCCACGAATGGCCACACATCTCGGCCACAAATTTTATTTGTTCATCTAGTATCATCTAGTGTTATTTAGTCCATTTTTCTGGATTAAACGGTACTAAATAGCACTAAATAACACAGTTTTTTGGGTGATATCATACTATGATACAAAGTACTCTACTTTATTACCTGGAAAAAGTTCTTTGAATTCACTGTAAAGTTGTCCCGCAAGTGTCTTGTTGTGGGCTAAAACCAGTGTTGGTTTATTTACTTTTTTTATTACATTAGCAATTGTGAAGGTTTTTCCTGTACCTGTAGCTCCAAGTAATACTTGTTCTTTTTGGCCTTTTTTTATTCCTTCTACTAACTTTTCTATCGCCTGTGGTTGATCACCACTTGGTTTATATTTACTAACTAGTTCAAACATGATATTCCTCCTTTATGAATGGTAAAACTACTATAACAAAATTTTTTTTGATTGTCAATTGTTTTTTTATACATTTGTTTGATTAAATTATGGTGTAAAGAAAAAAGGAATTACTTCCTATTTTTGGTTGTTTTCTGCTTTTTCCAAAGATGCAATGATTTTCTTTTGATTATCAAGAATGTGTTCCATTTTGTCATGTAATTCTTCTAAGATTAATTCACTTTTTAAGTCGGTTTTATAATCGTTTTGACTTCTTATGCTATCTTTTTTTGCTGCTCGATTTTGGCTCATCATGATAATTGGTGCTTGTAAGGCCGCGATGCAGGATAAGACTAGATTTAGTAAGATGAAAGGATATGGATCTAAGTCTTTAATAAAGTATACATTAAGGATAACCCAGGTAATTAAAAATAGGGAAAATCCTATTATAAAGCCCCAGCTACCGGCATGTTCGGTTAGTTTGTCGGCTAGTATATCTCCAAACTTTTCTCTTTCTTTGTCTTCTTTGTCAACATCTATTGCTATGGGACTATCAATAAGTAAATCTATTAGTTGTTCTTCGTCTTCTATTTCTAAATTTTTATTTAATAGCATCTTTACTATTTCTTTTTTTGTTTTTCTTTTTTCCATATTATCACCTATTTTCATAATACTACTAATTTGTTTTGGTGTAAAGAAAAAACTATTTTTTATGATAGTTTATCGTTTGTAAAATAAATCTACTGCGTTATTTTATTTTGAAAATTAAAACAGCGTAGCAAAAGTCTATTAGTTTATCCAATTGTGCTAGGAACTAATTTCATTGCATATTCTTCGGCGGTGATAGCACGACTGGTTACTTCACTTGGTATTTCTACATTTTTTTTGGTGTAATCAAATTCTATAGTTATATCTAATTTGTCTATTTCATCAATGTTAAACATTTCTTCTTTGTCATTTTCTAGATTTAAGTATTTAATGATTTCTCCTATATTTGCACTCACTTTTGTAATGTGGTTGTTTTTGGTATCAATAAATATTTTTATGGCTATTTCACCATCAAATTTGATGTTGTCTGTATTTTCTCCCACGGCATTTAATATGCGTGATAATAGATCTTTGGTAATATTTAGTTGATATTCCGCTATATCAGTTTTTTTGTTAATAAGAATGATATCAGTTTCTTTTAGCACTTCTTCTGTTAATATTTTTGTAAATTTTTCTTCTTCAATATTTTTACTGTGTTTGTCGTCTTCTGTTTCTTCTTGTTTTATCCAATAATTTTCTTCATTTTCTATACCTAACATGGAATCTACTATTGAACTTTGCATGTATACTGTGTTAGTGTTATTTTTCATATTTAAATATAGTTCTTGTGGGCCAAAATAGATGTTATCATCTATGTTAATTTTTGCGATTAGGTTATTTTCATCAATGCTATTAAACACTATGTTTAATGTAAGCGGTAAATCAACTTTAGCTCCACTGCTACTAAATCCTAAATTAACTCCTACTTTTATTGTTCCTGAATCATTTTTTTCTTGAATGGCTTTTTTAAATACTTCTAATGGTGTTAATTCACGCTCTTTTTTGGTAATACATCCTGTTAAAGTCAATACTAAAACAAAAAACCCTATAAACTTAAAAATCTTTTTCATAACTTCCTCCTACTACTTAAGTTTATAATAATTATATCATTTCTTTGAATAAATTGCTATTTGTTTTCTTACATTTTTTTTAATTTATTTAAAGGCCATACTTGGAAGATACATTTACCTATGATATCACTTTTTTTTATTAGGCCAAAGTCTCTGCTATCATAAGATTCTTCACGATTATCTCCTAAAACTAAGTACATGTCATCAGGTATTTTTGTGTATCCTAAATCGTTTAAACTAAAATTGTTTGTTTTGATATTTTTATCTAAATATAATTCATCATACCCAATACCATCTATGTATAGTGTGTTGTCTTTATATTCGATGATTTCTCCTGGCAGTCCTATTACTCTTTTGATTAGATATCTGGTATCTTCGTTTTTAAATGAAATTATATCGTTTCTTTGGATGGAACTTATTTTATAGTGTATTTTGCTTACGAAGACGACATCTCCATCATTGTAGTTGGGACTCATGGAATTGCCGACAACTTGGGATAGGGATATGACGTAGATAGCTAAAATTAAAACTAAAATTATGACTATGATATATTTAAATGTATCACTTAAGAATTCTTTTATTTCACGAAAGTCCATATTTATCCTCCATATGTTACATATATATAATACCATATTTTTTTCTATTTATAAAATTATTTTTTGTTATTTGTCAAAAAAGATAAATGTTTTTTGTTATTTTAATTTTTGAGTAAGATAATTGAGATGGTATTTATGTATTTTTATGAGCCTAAGAGGATTCTTACTTTGCTTTGTTCTAGTATTCTTTCGCCACTTTCAGGGGACTGGGAGATTACTTTGTTGCCACTGCCGGTGTATTCTATTTGGAAGTTTTTAAGTAGGTTGTTTGCTTCTTTTTTGTCAAGGCCAATGACGTTAGGTACTTCGTAATATTTTAAATCGTACCACTGATATTCTTTTTCCATACCATCTTTGCTTTTTTGAACATTTAGGGCGACAGCTGAGTCTTCTAAGATGTTTTTGGCGACAGGACCAGCGACTGTTCCTCCATATTGGGTAACGCCTTTTGGGTAATCTATGGCTACATATACTACTACTTGTGGGTCATCTGCGGGTAAAAAACCAATAAAGGAAACTATATAGTTACCAACCATATAAACTCCATTTTTTACTTTTTGAGCAGTTCCAGTTTTTCCTCCAACACGATATCCATCTAAATATGCGGGTCTTCCAGTTCCGTTAGATACAACACTTTCTAAGGCGAATCTTACTGTTTTGCTGGTTTCAAGGCTGATAACATTAGTTTTTACAGCTGTGGGTTTTACTTCTTTAATGATTTCTCCTGTTTCTGGTTCTAGGTATCTTTTGACTATATGTGGTTTATATAGGGTTCCTCCATTTAGTATGGCTGATACTGCGGTTACTTGTTGTATCGGGGTAACACTTACTCCTTGCCCGAATGCGGTCGTGGCTAATTCGACTGGCCCTACTCTATTTAATGAGAATAGAATTCCGTTGGCTTCTCCATTTAAATCAACGCCTGTTTTTTTGCCAAAGCCAAATCTATCTATATAACTGAATAATGTTTCTTTGCCTAGTCTTTGTCCTAGTTCAACGAATCCTGGGTTGCTTCTGGGTAACAGGAGAACACAAATTTGCATTTTTTCCTGTATTTTCAAGGTTTCCAAATTCAGAGTTCGTGTTCTCGTATTGCTGGTTTTGAACCTTAGAGGCAACAGAGGAACATTTTTTAGGATAAAAATTTGATAACTCGTATGTTCCTCTTTTTCTATTATCTATTTCTAATTCTTTAGAAATTATATCTGCTTTAAAATTAAAATATATTATCAATTTAACATGTTTACGATTATTATTAATCTTCTCTACTTCTATTCTTTCAATTAATACTCTCATTAAATTAGGTAATTGTTCTTTTATATTTAATTTCTTAGATATTGCTCCTCTAATTTCTTCAATCTTATCTTTCATTTTCTTTAATTCTAAATCAGGATTACTTAATTTCTCTAATTTATTATTTAATTCTGCTATATCTTGATTAAACTTATCATTTCTCTTTTTAAACTCTACATCATCAATAATTCCCTTTAAAGATAAATCTAACAGTTTATCTTTTTGTTTTTCAATAGAAGTAATTTGATTTTTAACACTGTCTTCATCTTCACTTGAATTATAACTTTGAATAACATTCTCATATTCTTTTAAAACTAGATTTAAATATTCTTTTTTATTTTCTATAAAGTCTGTAAAAATATCAATAAATATTTTATCAAGATACTCTTCACGAATTATAGGAGATTCACAAGCAGATACTCCCTCTTTTTTGTATTTCTTACAAGACCAAGTAGGATTATTTGCTCTATTACTTCCACCTGCTCTAATATAAACACTTCCACAATGCTTACAATACATTAAACAACTATATTTAGCAGTAGCTAAAGATTTCTCTGTATTTAATACATGTCTAGCACTAGACCTTTTTCGTGCTTCATGTAACTGATTTGCTTTATCCCATAATTCTTCAGAAACAATTGCTGGTATTCTATCATCCTTTTCTATTATTTGTCTTTCCTTTGGTACTTTTCTCTTTTTATGTGTCTTATAATCCTCAACCTCTGTTAATCTTGCTGTATAATAACCTTTATATCTAGGATTAGTTAAAAACTTAGCCATTGCTGTCTGTGAATAAGGTTTCCCTTTTGTATTTAAATAACCCATTTTAGCCAAATCTTCACCAATCTTTTTTAATCCTACAGTTCCAGTAACATAAGTTTCAAATAAATAAGTAATTATTGGAGCTTCATTTGGATTAATTTCATATCTACCATTCTTTTTATAATATCCTGTTAGATTACCACCAATCAATTTTCTATCCTTTATCATTCTATTAATACCGAATTTAACTCTTTCAGATAACTTTCTTACTTCATCTTGAGCCAAACTAGACATTATAGTTAATCTAAATTCAGCATCTTCTTGTATTGTATTTAAATTATCTGATAAGAAATATACAATAACACCATTCTTTAAAAGATATTCTGTATATTTAATACTATCAACCGTATTTCTTGAAAATCTTGATATTTCCTTAGTTAATATTAAATCAATTTTACCTAATGTTGCTGATTCAATCATTTTTAAAAATTGATCTCTATTTTTTACTGCTGTTCCACTAATACCTTCATCAATATATCCTCCACAAAATATCCAATTTTTATTTTCCTTAATCATTTCCTCAAAATAATTTTGTTGATTTTCTAAACTATTTAATTGATCATCCTTATCAGTAGATACACGAGCATAATATACAACCCTAAGTGGCATATCATAGATTGTCTTACCTTTCCTTAATTCTTCTCTTGTTCTTTTGATATCCAAATTCTTCACTCCTCTCTCTATGTTCTCAAAAGCCAAGATAATTAGGATGATGCGATGTTACCATGAAAATTTCCGATTATCAAATCATCATCCCTGTTATTTTGAACTTCGTTTCTAATCTTTTTCATTCTTCCTAATATAGAACTTTCAACTAAACTAAAAACTTTTAAATCAATTACTTTTTCCTCATATAATTCTCTATTTAAAATTAATCTCCATTCTAATAATTTATAATCTAAAGGTAAATGCTTGGTACTGAACTTTACTTCAATATCACTATTTTCGTACATTTAAAACCTCCATATTCATTGAAGTATATGAAGATAATTTTAAAATTAAAACACTAGACTCAAAGTTAGACAT
Source organism: uncultured Clostridium sp. (assembly GCA_905199855.1). Lineage (GTDB taxonomy): Bacteria > Bacillota_I > Bacilli_A > RF39 > UBA660 > CAG-762. Next base: position 6,692 of record CAJKHY010000001.1, on the reverse strand, counting down.
TATTCTTTTTTGCCTTTCTCTAAAACAAGTCCTTGATTAATTACATTATTTAAATGTATTTCAATTATGTTTTTGCCGTCTTCATTATTATCAATCTCAATATGATAAATACTATTATCAACTTGTCCTTTAATTAAGCTTTTATCAATTTCACTTAAATCTTTTTCCAAAGTCATAACCGAATATGTACGGTTATTTTTTTCTTTGAATTTATAAGATATTTCACAAAATTTTATTGAACAACCTAAATTTAAACTTCATGACAAATATAGAGCACTTAGTTATATTTCTGAAAATATGGATTTTATCCAAGAAACACTATTTAATAATAGTAAAAAAATTATTAAAAGAAATTCAAATGTTATCTATTATGATTGTACTAATTATTTCTTTAAAATAGATAACGAAGATGATATAAGAAAATATGGTATTTCAAAAGAACACAAACCTAATCCCATCGTAGGTATGGGATTATTTATGGATGGTGATGGTTTACCACTTTCTTGTAATATTTATCCTGGTAATATGAACGAACAAAAAACATTAATTCCTGAAGAAACTAAAATAGTTAATAACTTTAAAATAGATAGCACTAAAATTATTTTATGTACTGATGCTGGATTAGCTTCAGATGAAATAAAAAAATTTAATATAAAAGATAATCGTGGTTTTGTTATAACGCAATCATTAAAGAAACTAAAAGATGAATATAAACAACAAGTATTCAATAAATCTGGATGGCGTATAGCAAATGATTTAAGGAATGTATATAATTTAGACTCCATAGAAAATGACGAAGGACTTAAAGAAAAATATTATGATACATTATTTTATAAGATTATTGAAACTGAAACAAAATCAGTTAAACAAGATCTAATAGTTACATTTTGCTTTAGATATTATGATTACAATAGAAACATCAGAAATAATCAAATTGAAAGAGCTAAAAAAAGCATTGAAACTAACAATGTTACAAGAAAAGGTAAAAATCAAAATGACTATCGTAGATTAATTAATTCAATTAGTTCAACAGATAATGGCGAAGTCGCTGAAAATAAATCTTATACAATTAATCAAGAGTTAATCGAAGAAGAAGAAAAATATGATGGATATTATGCATTAACAACTAATTTAATAGGTGATATTTCGAAAATATTTAAAATAGTTAAAGGCAGATGGGAAATCGAAGAATCGTTTAGAATTATGAAATCAGACTTCCTTGCTAGACCAGTTAATCTATCAAGAGAAGATAGAATTAAAGCACACTTTATGACTTGTTTTATATCACTATTTATTTATAGATTACTTGAAAAAAAATTAAATAACAAATATACTTCATCACAGATATTAGAAACATTAAGGAAAATGACTATGTTAGAACAAAAGGGATTAGGTTTTGAACCCGAATATGAAAGAACAAATATAACTGATGAACTACATAACATTTTTAATTTTAATACCGATTTAGAAATAGTAAGTTATAAAAAAATGAAAAAAATTATTAATGAAAAATGATAAATTTAAACGTACGCAATTTTTATATTATTCAAAAAATCTCTCTAAGCCTTGTTTTATAAGGTATAGGGAGATTTTACTCTCTTAAAACTGTCAAAGTCAGGATTATATCACTTAGTATTATCCATGTCAAACACATTTCTAACTATTTTATATAAGTTTTAAACTTTTTCATATACAAAAAAGATAGCATACACTATCTCTCTTGAGGAAATTAATTTATTCTACAAATTCTTCTAATGTCTCTTCAAATTTATCTACATAATAATTATACTTATATTCTTTCTTTCTCTTAGTAACTATATCATTTATAGGTATTAAAGTATAATCATTTAAAATAACATATTCATATGTAAAAGTTAATACTTCATCATAATACTTACTAGGTAACTCCATCTTTAAAGTAGTAGTCTTAACATTACCATCCTTATCATAATATTTAACTATCTCATAGAATCCCTTATCAGTTCTAACAATTCTATCATTATATATATCTAATATCTTTTCTCCCTCATAGTTACCCTCTACTTTTTCTATCTTAAAAGGTACCCATCTTTTCTCTTGATAATGATAGTATTCTTCTACTAATTCATATAAAACATTATCTTTAACATAAAACATATTACATATAATATCATAATCTACCTTTTGTTTATATCTACTTACAGTATAATTCTCTTTCTTAAAAGAATAATCTCCAAATTCTTCATAAGTAGCCTTATCAAACATACTATATTCATCTTTAATATCATTATCTATATTAGTATCTTTTACTCTATACTTATGATCATCATCACTATAAAAATATATATCAGCCCCATATGGTGTTCCTATATTAACTATCTTTATATTACTAGGAATAGTATATACTAATTTATAACTAACTAATCCATTCTTTAATTTATCAGGATCAAAGATATAAACTTTATTACCTGTAATAAAAGTATATTCATTAAACCAAGTATCCTTACTTAGTATCTCTCCTCCCATAAACTTCTTATATGGATTATCTTCCATCTTAATATTCTTATTTTTTAATACTTCTCCTAGTAATGTATCTGGATACTTACTTAGATTAATACCATTACCACCTCTATTCACTAATAATATTATTCCTACTATTACTAGTACTGTTAATAGTATCCCTCCAACTATATATATAATTTTCTTCTTCATTACTATCCACCTATTTTTTCAATATATCCACTAGTACTCTTAGTATACATATCATCAGTTACACTCTTATATCTATTACCACTATAATCATCAGTAAATCCATTATATGCTTTATATATCTCTCCAGTATCTGTATCATATACTCTTTCATATCCCAGTGTAGCATCACTTTGTTTTTGACTCATAATATCATATGTCTTACTTCTATTATCCCAAGCACTCATATATGAATCAAAAGCTGCTTGCACTTGTGCATTAATTTGTAAAGACTGTTGTGTTTGTGCATTACTATCATCTATTGTCTTCTTAACATAACTATCAGTAAATTCTATTGAATTAACACACTTCATTAATATATCTTGATAATTAATAAATTCATCTTTCTTTGAAGTAATTGCTGTAATATCATATATCATATAATATGACATATCAACACCCATTTGTGAAGAATTACCAAAATTAACTACTGTTGCTAAGAATAATCCTTCCCCTTCCTGACTATTACTTCCTGTAAATGTCGCTCTAAGTACCTTACTATCCATTGCCACACTCTTAAGTGATGCTTGTGATTCACTTTCTTCTAATTTAGTAAAATTATTAAATGTTGGATACTTAAAACTAGCTAAAGTAGGTTCAACACTATTTAAATAACTTGTTACATTTCCAAATACTTGGAAAAATCCCTCTGTAGTAGGATTCTCTAAAACTACTGCTTTACTAAATACATTATATTGTGTTCCTCCAGCAAGAGCTGCATAACTTTGCCACTGTTTCTTAGCATTCAAACTCTTCAAAAGTGGCTGTATCTTTAACATTAAAAATACTTGATTATTCTCATCCTTTGGATCAGTTACCCTAATAGCATAGTATATACCCTGACCACCTGACTGTACTGTCCAACCTTTAGGTATTTTCATTGAAAATACTTCCGTTGAATAATCTTCTAAAGTAATTTCTTGTACTTCACTCTTAACTATCTTCACCTTATCTCCCCCATTTACTCCTAGTAGTACTCCCACCACTATAATTAAAACTACTCCTATTCCCCCCAAAATATATAATAGTTTCTTCTTATCTAACTTAAAATGCACAACTATCTCATCATTCTTCTTATTATCTATTTTCTTCTTATTCTTATCTTCCATCATAACTCTCCTTTACCACTACTATCTATAGTATAATCTACTTATCAATATAAATAAATATTCTTGCCATCTAAAACAATGTTTTAACTGACAACTCTCATATTTTATAGTATAATACCATTAGGTGATAATTATGCAATTCAAAGATATATTAAATAAATATTTAAAAGAAACTAATTCTACTTCAAAAGAACTATCTATACTCTCTAATATATCAGAGTCCGTTATAAGTAGATATCGTAGTGGTAAAAGAACCCCTAGTATAAATAGCCCTCATATTAATTCTCTTGCTAAATCATTAAGCATTCTCTCTAAAAAAAGTAATACTCCTCTAACCGAAGATACTATCCTAAAAGAATTAACTACTTCTCTTAATAATAATTTTAATTATGAAAATCTAAGTACTAATCTCAATAATCTTATTACTACTCTAAATATAAATACAAATAATATGGCTAAATATATTACTTTTGATCCCTCTCACATATCTCGTATTCGTTATGGTAAATCAAAGCCCTCTGATCCAAAATCATTCTCTCTAAAAGTATCTAACTATATAAATTCTAAATATAATACCCCCAATAGTATCCAACTAATCTCTTCTCTCTTAGATAAATCCATCTCTATAAATAAAAAAAATATCTCTGAAGTAATCTATAATTATCTAACTAATGATTCATTCTATCAAAAAGAAAACACTAACTATATCAGTACATTTCTAAATAATCTAGATAACTTTAATCTATCTGACTATATCAAAGACATTAAATTTGATGAATTAAAAGTACCCAACATTCCCCTCTATCATGCTAAAACAAGAAACTATTATGGTCTTGAAGAAATGAAGCAAGGAGAACTAGATTTCTTTAAAGCTACAGTCCTATCTAAAAATAATTCTGATATCTTTATGTGTAGTGATATGCCTATGGAAGATATGGCTAAAGATATAGAATTCGGTAAAAAATGGATGTTTGCTATTGCTATGTGCCTAAAAAAAGGCCTTCATCTAAATATCATTCATAATCTAAATCGTCCCTTTAATGAAATGATGCTAGGTCTCTTAAGCTGGATCCCTATCTATATGACTAATCAAGTATCTCCATACTATTTCAAAGATAATAAAAATAATATCTATAATCACCTAAACTATGTCTCTGGAGTATGTGCCCTTACTGGAGAATCTCTTGCTAATAATCATCATCTAGGTAAATATTATCTAACTACTAACAAAAAAGAACTAGCTTTCTATCAAGAAAAATCTAATATTCTTCTAAAAAAAGCCAGTCCTCTAATGGATATCTATCGTGAAGAATCTAATATTGCTTATAAATCATTCTTATCCTCTAGTACCAATATAAATACTGAAAGAGTAAGAACCTACTCAAGCCTTCCACTCTTCACAATAAGTGAATCTCTTCTAAGAAAAATATTAAAAAGAAACAAAGTCCCAGTTCCCGATCAAGCTAAAATAATCTCTTACTATCATGAAGAAATATCACATACTAAAAAAATACTAGAAAATAACTCTATCACTGATAATATCTATGAAATAAATAATACTAGTACTGACAACCTTCATCTATCACTAGAAAATATCTTCTACCCAACTCCCATCACATACACTAAAAAAGAATATCTAGATCACTTAAATTCTACTATCAAATATCAAGATCAAAATAAAAACTACCATGTATCATTATCCCATCATAAAACATTCAATAATATCACTATAATTAATCTTATCAATAACTACACCATCATCTCAAAAAGTACTAATCCCACTATTCACTTCGTAATAAAACATCCTCGTCTTCGTGACTCCATCTCATCATTCACTTCTCCCATCCAAGAAAAATAAATAAAAAGATTAAGCCTTAACTACTCCTATAGTTAACTTAATCTTTTTCTATATCTATATCTTATTGATTATATACTATTAACTTATGCTGTGCTCTCGTAATAGCTACATAATATAAATATTTCTCATCATTAGTATACTTATTATCTTTATCAGTATATATTATTACACTATCAAACTCTAACCCTTTAGCCATATATACAGGTACTACAATAAACTTCCTATTAAACTTCTTACTACTATTATCTATCTTACTAATACCCGTATCACTAAGCATCTTATATATCTTATCACATTCATCTTGATTCTTAGTAATTATAGCTATACTCTTACCATGAAGCTTACATTCCTCTATATCACGTCTTAACTGACTATTAAGTTCCCCTTCAACTACCTCATCTACTGGTACTGGCTTATTCCTTCTAATAGCAGTAACATGATTAAGTCCAAGTACTATATTACTATATTCTACTATCTCTTCACTACTTCTATATGTCTTAGTAAGTTCTATATATTTACTATCAGGAAGTATCTTCTTAATATCTTCTAAACTCTCATATCTATAATATGGATTAATAGTCTGATTAATATCTCCCAGTATCGTATAACTAGCATTTCTAAATATCTTACTAATTAACTTTAATTGCCCCAATGAATAATCTTGTGCTTCATCAATAACTATCTCTTTAATATAAGTATTATAATTATATCCATATAACTTACACTTCATATATACATATAAACAAGCATCATCATAATGTAACATATCTTTATCATTCTTAATATAACTAATATCTTTCTTTATCTTACTATACCTACTATTAAAGAAATCTATATATATCTTAACCAAATCTCTTTCAATATTTATCCTATCATATAATTCTCTCATGATCTTTTTACTTCTAGATATACTACCATTAAAATTATTCTCACTAATCTTCTCTGCCATAAACTTAATTCTTTCCCCTAAAGGAAACTTTTCATATCTAACATTTAAC